>NZ_JBMOWI010000003.1:0-256322 GCF_049310645.1 Acinetobacter sp. JADD-222
CTGATCATTTAAAGGGATAAAACTAATTTTTTTAACCACTACGCATGGGCTTTCTTTAACAACTAAATGCTTAAAATCCTGTAATGGCTTGGTGTTTTGGTAAGGAGTTTGCTGAGCAATTTGGTCTTGTAATTGCTGGTTAAGCTCTTTTAAACGTTGATCTTGAAGCACCTGACTGGGCAAAGAAACGTCTTCGATGGCATAGACATATTGGTGAAAACCCGCAAAAAGAATAATAGAAGAAGTTATAAAGTTCTTAGTTAACATCTCATATACAGAATTGTACGTATAATCACATTATTTTACATAAACACAATATATATCTCAATATTTAAGAGCATAAAAAAAGCTAGACACACGCCTAGCTTTAAAAGCATTTCATCTTCTAGATTAAATATAATCAACCTTTTGAGCTTTTAAGATATCAAGCTGCAACATTTTTTTCTTTTTATATTTATAGGCAATAAATAAACCAATAAACCAGATTGGTGAACACTCAAGTGCAATTAAAGTATCATGGTCTAATGCTAAAATTACGATAGTAAACACTAAAAACAACATGGTCATCCATGCCATAAATAAACCACCCGGCATTTTATAGTTTGATTGGATGTGTAGTTCAGGGCTTTTCTTACGATAATAAATATATGAAAGCACAATCAACATGAATGTAAAAATACATAAAATTGAAGTGAGCGCTGAAATAATCGTAAATGCGGTCATAACATTTGGAACAATAAATAAAATAGATGTTCCAACCGTTACGCACGCCATTGAAAATACAAGTCCTCTAATTGGAACTTTTCTTTTCGATAATTTGCTAAAGCTTTTAGGTGCGTCGTTGTCTAAAGCCAAACCGTATAACATACGGCTGGTCGCAAAGATTCCACTATTTGCAGAAGATAAAGCTGAAGTCGCAACAACAAAATTGATTAAACCTGCCGCAATTGGTAATCCAACCAAGGTAAACATTTCTACAAACGGACTTTTTTCTGGTGAAACTTTTGCCCAAGATGTGACCGCAATAATACAAACCAACGCGCCCACATAGAACAATAAAATGCGTAAAGGTATAGAGTTAATTGCTTTCGGAAGTGATTTATGCGGATCTTTAGTTTCAGCAGCAGTTGTACCGACAAGCTCAATACCCACAAATGCAAAGATGGCAATTTGAAAGCCTGCCAAGAAACCAGTTACACCATAAGGAAACATCGACTCTGTTTCAAACAAATGGCTCATTGAGGCCTTAACCCCATTTGGAGAAGTAAATCCGGTACCAATTAAATAAATACCAGCCAGAATAAACAGAATAATTGCAGTAATTTTGATGAGTGAGAACCAAAACTCGAGTTCACCAAACAATCGAACGGCCACAAAATTGAGTATGGTCAAGATCGCTAATGATGTAAATGCTGGAATCCAGACGGGTAAATCAGGATACCAAAACTGCATGTACCCTCCGATCACAATCACGTCTGCAATCGCAGTAATAATCCAGTTACACCAGTAGGACCAACCAAGGAAAAACCCCGCCCATGGACCGAGATAAGCTGTTGCAAAATCGGCGAATGTTTTAAAATTCGTGTTCGCAAGCAACAATTCACCCATTGCCCGCATCACGAAGAAAAAGAAGAAACCAATAATTAAATAGGTTAAAACAATTGAAGTACCCGAAACACTTAATGTTTTCCCGGAACCCATAAATAATCCAGTACCAATTGCACCACCGATTGCGATCATTTGAATATGACGATTTGTCAATGAGCGCTGCAATTTCTCTTCTTCTTGATCAGTCATATGTTGACTACCAAGAAGATCTCCTTCCAGGAACTGCTTTCCGTTATTCTTACTCATGTAATATTTACTCCAATTTATAGCAACCGTCGTAAATGCTTTAATAATAAACAAATTATATGATTATTAATTTAGTCCATTAAACCATTCTAAAAAATATTATTAAATCACTTAAGACCTTATAAATTCCTTTTTAAAAGCTATCACCTATAACAATAAAAATTATTCATCATTCCTTTCCTTCATTATTATATTAGCCTGATTTCCAAAATATAATTTCGGTAAACATTTAAAATATATAGATTAATTAAATATTTTATTGATTTACCATTTATATAGAAAAACAGGCTAATTAATTCCAGCTCAGCGAGCAAGATTGTATTTATCCATATACCCAACTTGCGCTAGCGATAATATAGTATTCCTTCTTAAATTTGGTGAAATGTGTAGTAATTTCCGCTTAATTAACAGCCATTCGAAAATGTTCAGTCGCTTTGAGTTTATTGACCACTTCTGGACTCGAAATTTGTTTAACTTGAACACTTAGCACCCGAACTAAAGAGCCATTTTCCACATTCAATTGTTTTGCCTGTTCTTTTGTTAACCGCAATATGTTTTGGTGCGGTTTGCTATACACAAGAATGGCGCGATAATTTTCATAATCATCATTGGCCACAATGTAAGCTTCATCACCTACAGCGATATTTTCAGGTTGTTCAATTTGTACCGCTACAGACTGACTTTCTTTAATTGCCCGTAAATTTTCGATATCCGCTTGCAGCGTTGCGCCACCATCAAAAATATCGATATAGCCTTTATAGCGTAGCCCCTCTTCAAGCAAGAGATTATAGGCTGGTCGAGTATTTGGATGAACAATGCCAATCGCAGCTTTAGCATCGTCAGGTAACATATCGACATAGAGGGGATGTCTTGGCATCAGCTCAGCAATAAAAGCCTTTTGCCCGACTCCACTTAAATAATCAGCCTTGGTAAATTCGATATTAAAAAACTTATGGCCTACCGCATTCCAAAATGGTGACTGCCCATTGGCATCAGAATATCCGCGCATTTCGGCAACAATCGTTTCTTCAAAATATTGACGGAATGCTGAAAGAAATAAGAAACGGACTTTAGATAAAAATTTGCCATTTTTATTTAAGCGATAGTCAGGGTCTAAAAATAAAGTACAAAGCTCACTACAGTTGGTATGGTCGTTACTCAAATACAAAGTCGGTAAAGCGTTATAAACACTTAACGGTTCAGAAGCATGCACTTGTGTCCCAACATGGAAGTTATACCAAGGCTCTTTTAAACCAAGTGCAACTTCAATTCCGCAAACACCGACAACTTTGTTGAGTTCAGTATCTTCTAAAACAAATAAATAAACCTGATCTGCCTTTGGGAGTTCGCCTGTGACTGTTTTACAGGCCCGTTCAATACGTGCAGCCAACTTTTCCATATTGGGCTGCAAAGAAGTCAAACCAAAACCCGCTTTTTTTGCCAACAGGTAAAGGTCATTAACATCTTTAGGTTCGATGTAACGAATAATCATCATGCTGCTTGTACATCCTTTTGAATTTCCACAAAGCGAGCAAGCGCACGTTCAAAGCGTTTTAGACCTTCATCAATATCAGCAAATGGAATAATTAAAGAGGGCGTAAAACGGACAACATTTGGACCAGCAATAAGACTCAGTAAACCTTCTTCGCCCGCAAGGTTATTGATGTCTTTTGCTTTACCAGCGAATTCATCTTTTAACGCACAACCAATCAATAAGCCTTCACCGCGAATCGTTTTAAAGACTTCATATTTTTCATTTAATTTATTTAAAGCGTTTTTATAGTAGTCATGACGCTCTTTGACACCATTAAGCACTTCAGGCGTATTAATAAACTCAAATACTGCACCTGCTACCGCACTCGCTAACGGGTTACCACCATAAGTCGTACCATGTGTACCGACAGAAAAATGCGGAGCAAACTTATCGGTTGTTAACATTGCGCCGACTGGGAAACCACCACCTAGTGCTTTTGCAGTGGTTAATACATCTGGAATAACACCCGAGTTCATGTAGGCATACAGTGCACTTGTACGACCTACACCAGTTTGCACTTCATCAAAAATAAGTAAGGCGCCAAACTCATCACACAGTGCTCTTAAGCCTTTTAAAAATTCGATGTCAGCAGGAATAACGCCGCCTTCACCTTGGATTGGCTCAACAATGACTGCACAAGTTTGTTCATTAATGACCGCTTTTGCAGCTTCTAAATCATTAAAGGCAACATGGTTGATACCATTTGGAAGAGGTGCAAAGTCTTGTGAATATTTAGGTTGACCACCCGCCGAAACGGTAAATAAGGTACGGCCGTGGAACGCATTGTTAAATGCCACAATGCCACTTTTGCCAGCAATACCGCTGTCTAGTCCAACTTTACGAGCCAGTTTTAAAGCAGCTTCGTTTGCTTCTGCACCTGAGTTACAGAAGAATACTTTATCTGCAAATGTATTTTCAGTGAGTTGTTTTGCAAGGCGTAGAACGGGTTCATTTGTATAACCGTTGCCTACATGCCAAAGTTTTGTTGCTTGTTCTGTTAAAGCATTTACTGCCACTGGATGCGCATGACCTAATGCGTTTACTGCAATCCCGCCTGCAAAATCGATATATTCTTTATTTTCTTGATCCCAAATACGTGAACCTTCGCCACGTACCGGAATGAAATTTGCCGGTGCAAAAACTGGAACCATCCACTCGTTAAAGTCATTACGAGAAACTGCAAAATTATTCATCTTATCTAGTCCATTAAATTGAATTATTAGGTTTAACCGATGCCCCTATTATTCAAAATCAAATTGATTCACAAAATTTGTAATTCAGTCAAAAATGAATTAATTTTTACCAATCTGATAATTGACAATTACAATATGGATAACATTGATCAAATTATTTTAGGTTTGCTTAAAGATAACGCACGGATGTCTGTTACCGAGTTAGCCGAAAAAGTTCACGTTTCACGGGCAACGGTAAAAAAGAGAATCGAATATTTGGAGTCTTCGGGCATCATTACTGGATATACAGTACGGTTTAAACCCAATGCAGAACGGAACGTCATCCGTGCATGGATGAGCATTATGGTCGAAGGGACCAAAGCGCAGTCTGTAATTAAAGAATTACGCTTAGAAAGTGCCGTGGAATGTTTGCATAAAACCAATGGCAAATGGGACATTTTGGTCGAGCTACGTTCTGATACTTTAGAAAACTTCGATAAAGTTTTAGAAAGAATCAGGAACATTTCAGGTATTTATAACAGCGAAACTAGCATTCTTCTTGCGAGTCATAAGACCTAATCATCCACTTTAATTTCAATAAATAAGAACTCGAAATTGATGAGCTAAGCACAATGTTTGGCTCATCAAACTGCTTTCGATTAGAAAAATTATTCTATGATTTTTATCAAATCTATTGAACTATTACGACAATGAATCTTTCCTAAAAATCTTCAATAAATTTTTTAATTTTTTTAAATAATCAAATCAAAAACTTAAAATCCAATTTGATTTAAATTCCAACTTTTTTCACTCAATCCCCTCATCAAAGCATTTGACAGAAAATTTAAAACATAATACATATAGTATTATATGTTATATGTTAAAACCTAAGGACAAGGTATAAAAAATGGCTAAAACTCAACTAAAACACTTTATTAACGGCGAATATGTTGCTAGCAAAGGAAATGATTATTTCGACTTGGTAAGCCCAGTGACTGGTGAAGTTTATGCACAATCACCGAATGCAACTGAGGCAGAAGTTGATGCAGCTTATGCTGCTGCAAAAGAAGCATTTAAAATTTGGGGCCGCAGTACACCTTCGACTCGTCAAAAAGCATTACTGAATTTAGCAGATGCTATTGAAGCAAATGCAGAGCGTTTAATTGAGGCACAAAGTCGTAATACGGGTCAGTTAAAACACTTAATTGCATCTGAAGAAGTGGGTGCATCGGCAGATCAGGTTCGTTTCTTTGCTGGTGCTGCCCGCCTACTCAATGGCACTGCTTCAGGTGAATATTTAGAAGGTTTAACCTCTTCTATTCGCCGCGAACCTGTCGGTGTAGTTGGACAAGTTACACCTTGGAACTATCCACTCATGATGGCTGTTTGGAAAATTGCTCCAGCTTTAGCCGCTGGTAATACAGTGGTACTTAAACCAAGTGATACGACGCCTGAAAGTACGCTTTTACTGGCAGAGATTGCTGCACCATTTTTCCCTAAAGGTGCCTTTAACGTAGTGTTAGGCCAAGCTCAGGTGGGTTCAAAAGTTGTATCACATACAACCCCTGCACTCGTTTCTATTACAGGCTCAGTTCGTGCCGGATTACAAGTTGCAGCTTCTGCCGCAGCAAATCTAGCGAAAGCGCATCTTGAGCTTGGTGGTAAAGCACCTGTAGTGGTTTTTGAAGATGCTGACCTCGACAAAGCCGTTGAGATGATTGCTTTAACGGGCTATTTCAACGCAGGCCAAGACTGTACTGCGGCAACGCGTGTGATTGTGGCTGAATCTGTTCATGATGAATTTTTAAGCAAGTTAGTTGAAGCTGCAAAAAATACCCGTTTTGGTGAACCCGATGATCAAGACGCACTTTATGGCCCACTCAACAATGCCAACCAATTAAAAAATGTTAAAGCCTTTATCGACAACTTACCTGCTCACGCCAAAGTTGAAACAGGTGGAAAACAAGCAGACCGTCCAGGCTTCTATTTTGAACCAACCGTTATTAGTGGCTTAAAACAACACGATGAAGCAATTCAAAATGAAATTTTTGGACCAGTGATTACCGTTCAAAAATTTACCGATGAAAATGATGCGATTGAAAAAGCCAACGATGTTGAATATGGCTTAGCTTCAAGTGTTTGGACTAAAGACCATGCCCGCGCAACTCGTCTTTCTCGTGAACTCGATTTCGGTACAGTTTGGATCAACACCCATATTCCTTTGACCGCAGAAATGCCACACGGCGGTTTCAAAAAATCAGGTTATGGTAAAGATTTATCTGGCTACGGTTTTGAAGAATATACCCGTGTTAAACATGTGATGAGTTCAAACGAATAATAACAATGCGTTTTGAAAGGAGATCAAAATGAATAAGCAAGAAATGAAAGACTTGGTGACTAAAGCCCATCACGAGCTCTTTAATTTGCACGATACCACTGCTCTGGACCGTTATTTTTCTGAAGACTTTATAGAGCACTCACCACTCGTTGCAAATGGCATTTCGGGCCTTCGCCAATTGGTAGAAGACTGTCCTGACATGCAACACGAAGCTGTGCGTGTATTGGCAGATGGTGACTTGGTTGCAATTCATGGCCGCTTTCAGGGTCTAGATGAAAACCCTTTAGTTGGTTTTGATATTTACCGAGTGAAAGATGGCAAAATTGTGGAACATTGGGATGGTCTTGTGGCAGAAGCTGCGCCGAATGTGAGTGGTAGAACCCAATTAGATGGTCCAACTGAAATCGTCACTCACCATGATCCAGAGAAAAACCGCGAGATTGTGACCTCGTTCTTTAAGAAGTCATTAATTGATGGCAATTACGAAGCATTTAAAGAATACACTCACGACGATCAGTTCATTCAACATAGTCCAGACATTGGCGATGGTGTTAAAGCAGTTATTGATTTTTTGAACAATATCCGTAATGAAGGACAAGGTTTGGTATACTCCAAAACGCATCGCTCCATTGCTGATGGTCAATTTGTCTTGACACATTCCGAAGGAAGTATTGCCGGAAATCGACATGCCTATTTTGAATTATGGCGTGTGGATAATGGCAAAATTGTTGAACTTTGGGATGCAATACCAGCTGTGCCTGAAGATGAACAGGCAGTCCATCAATATGGCGTGTTTTAATCATTTATCCGTTTCATTAAGCTAAGTCTCTGACTTAGCTTTTAGAGAATTCGCCATGTCAGCATATACGATAATTTTTGCACCTATCGCTCAGGCAACTCGATCGGAACAAGTTGTGGAACGCTTGGAAAATGCAATTATCTCTGGATTGCTCAAAAGCAATGAACAGCTTCCTAACGAGGCGGATCTAGCTCGCTTAATGGGAGTGTCACCCATTACGGTCCGTGAAGCTTTAAATACTTTACGCGTAAAAGGTCTGATTGATACACGACGCGGACGAAACGGCGGAAGCTTTGTTTGCGAGTTGCCTTCCGATTTACTCTTAAACAAGCACCCTCTGCGTCAGGCTTCCAATGAATATTTAGCTGATTTAGGCGAGTTTCATAGTGCAATTTTAAGCCATGGTGCATATTTGGCAGCACAAAGAACTACTGAATATGAACTGGGTAAAATCAAAGAGCTTATTGATCAATTTGAACAAGCAGTTGAACCAGACATACGTGCCCAACTTGATTTACGTTGTTTGTTAACACTTACCTCTTTTGCTCAATCAGCTCGACTGGCAAATCAAGAGTTAACCATACAAGCCGAATGGGCACCGCTCATTGCTGTGCTTTACCAAGATGATCAATTTCATCAACTGGTCGTCGCTCAATACCACCAACTTTTATCATCTTTTGTTCAAGGCAATGAAGATGATGCTGTTATTCAAGCGCGAAAAATCATTTCGATGCTAACAGACCAAATGCTTCGATATAAGTTATCTATTGAATAAAAACAATAAAGTAGAGCACTTATAAAATATCGAGTGAGAAATACGGAATTTTAGGAGTTATAGGAATGACCCAACATTTAGATATAGAAGAGCTTCAAAATTTGTTAAAGACGGTGGTTGAAGAAACGACAGCCATTACAGAAAAGCTGGCAACTAAAGCGAGCAAAATTCTTTCAAAACATGAACCTGAAAAAACAAAAGACGTTAAGCTTTCAGGTTCAGAACGCACAGCTTTGCAAAAAGAAATTAAAAAGGCCTTACAGGAAAGCCATTACAGTCAAGGTATTGGTTTTGCAAGTTATAGCCCTGCAACGCAAGAAGAGCAAGATTATTGGACACTCGAATGGTGGTATAAAAAAGAAGATCAGTTACAACAAGCTAAACTTGAAAACTATCAAAATGCTCAGCGATTTCTAGACTTTCGCTCTTTTGAATGGTTCCATAAACCTGCTCAAAATAAAAGTCCGTGCATCCATGGGCCTTATGTTGACTACATTTGCAATGGCGCATACACCATCACCCTTGCCCATCCGGTCATGATTCGTGATCAATTTATCGGTGTGATTGCTACCGATATTTTAGTTTCCGCACTCGAAAAAATTCTTATGCCGAAACTTAAAAACATAAAACAAAAAGCAATTGTGATTAACGACTCTTCTAGAGTGATTACTTCAAATGATATCACCATCAGAACAGGCACATTATTTAAAGGCCAAAGCCCCGAGCAGTTTCTGTCACGACCGTGTCAATCTTTTCAACTGGTCGTGATCTAGAGTTATATCAAAGATATAAGTATTTGATCTTGCTTTAGGGCATCACCAAGGCGAAACATCCACCAACTTTTGTACAAACTTTCTCCAAATAGACTTGTTTATTCAAGTCTAGGGGAAGTTTTGGCTCAAAAATAGCATCGCTTTTCCGGATGAAAAGCAAAACAACGAATTTGAGGTTGAAATGACATGGAAAATAAAGCGTCTTCCTTAAAAAAACTGTCTCTTTGGCAAGTCACCATTATTGGTATTGCCTACATGACCCCTATGACGGTGTTTGACACTTTCGGTATTGTCTCTGGCATTACCAATGGACACGTACCACTGGCCTATTTACTCGCACTTGGCGCCATGTTACTCACTGCTTGGAGCTATGCAAGATTCAGTAAAAATTCTGAAAAATCAGGCTCGGCATATAGCTATACAGCTGAAAGTTTAGGGCCTAAAAGTGGCTTTTTTGTCGGTTGGTGCTCTCTGCTCGACTATTTGTTATTACCTCTCATTAATGTTTTGCTAGCTGCGATTTATCTGACCGCACTGATTCCAAGTATGCCTTACTGGTTCTGGGTAATTGTGTCGGCAAGCTTAGTCACTTTAGTAAACTGTTTCCGCATTCGGTTGCTCGCCAATTTAAGCCTGTTGTTTGTGTTTGCACCGATCATACTCATGGTCATTTTTGTTTATTTAGTGATTAAGGGTATTGGCTCGACTCAAGGTTATGAGCATGTGCTTACATTGGCGCCACTCTGGCATGAGCACCAATCTTTACTCCCTCTCGTTGCGGGTGCCTCAGTTTTGTGCTTTTCATTTTTAGGTTTTGATGCGGTTACCACGCTTTCTAATGAAACCAAACAACCCACCAAAAATATTCCCCGCGCAGTCATGTTAACGACTCTTGCAGGTGGACTTATTTTCTTCACAGCAGCTTGGTTTATTCAACTTTATTTTCCAAACAATCTTCGTTTTCAGCATCCATCTGAAGCGTTGCCTGAAATTGTGCTTTACGTGGGTGGTGCTTTTTTCCAATCTGTATTCTTATGCGGACAAATTATGAACACTGTAGCTTCTGGCCTTGCCTCTCATGCCAGTGCTTCACGTTTACTGTATATAATGGGTACCGATAATATTTTCCCTAAAAAGTATTTTGGGACAATTCATATCTCATTAGGTACACCATTTTTTTCGGTTTTGTTTGTTGGTCTTATTTCAATGTCCGCGGTTTTTCTAGATTTAGCCCAAATCGTAAGCCTCATCAGCTTTGGTGCCCTAGTCGCTTTTACAGCCGTAAATTTCTCTGTTTTTATGAAGTTTTATATTAAAGATAAACAGCGCGCAGGTTTTAAAAACAAATTTCTAAACCTATTTTTACCGCTTATTTCTGTGTTCAGCATTATTTGCCTCTGGCTTAATCTCGATTCATCTTCACTCATGTTTGGTTGTTTCTGGTTAGCTTTGGGTATTCTCCTATTTATCTATAAAACGATTAAAAAACAAAGTATTGCTATTAGTAATGTTTATTAATTTTTAAGGAACTTTATTATGAAAATTATTTCTAAACCTCAACTTTTAAAAGACGTGGAATATAAACCGAGTAAATCTCTACAAGTGGGTAAAGAGTGGAGCTGGTTAAATCCGAAACATGCAAAATTTGACTCAACTACTGTAGAAGGCACCTCGATAGATAACCCTGCAAACTATTATGAAAGCTCACTTTCTGATTGGCATACTTTTGACAGTTTAAAAGCTGATATTGAATGTGATGTGGTAGTTATTGGCGGTGGTTTATTGGGTTCATCTACGGCCTTACATTTAGCTGAACAAGGCGTAGAGACTGTTTTATTAGAAAAAAACCGTGTAGGTAGCGCAGCTTCTGGACGCAATGGCGGACAACTTACCCCTGGTTTAGCTCGCTGGGAAGCTCAAGAAATGGCTGATCGCTTGAGCTACGAAGATGCCAAAAAACTCTGGCATTTTACCTCTACGGAAGCAATGCAACTGATTGATGACATTTCGGAAAAATACCAACTCAACTTTGACCGAAAATACGGTCATATTACTGCTGCCGTTCATGAAGGACATTTAGTCGGTTTAACACAAGGCGCCGATGCACGAAAATATTTAGGTGAAGACCATACCCGCATTGTGGGTAAACATGAACTCATGGACTACATTAAGTCAGACTACTATACGGGTGGCTTAATTGATGAGTTAGGTGGACAAATTCATCCTTTAGCTTTAAACCGTGGCTTAATTTATGGATTTTGCCAAAATGGCGGTACTGTTTATGAACAAACAGAAGTCATTTCAATAGAAGAAAAAGCAGATGGTATTTATGTTCAAACTGCAAATGCGGTCGTAAAAGCTAAAAAGTCTGTGGTGTTAGCCGTGCACCATGCTTCTTTTAAACTTTTATCAGAGCAAAACAATACTACTATTCCGTTTTATACCTATGTTGCGACGACTGCCCCACTAGAGCTTGATACAAAAGAGCTACTGCCATTTGGGCATCCAGTCTATGACACTCAGTTCCAGATTGATTACTACCGCCCTGTGTTTAATAACCGCTTATTATTTGGTGGTCAAGGTACAGGAACATGCTGGGGACCAGAAAAAACATTAAATTATTTAGAACATCGAATTCACACTGTTTTCCCTCAAATTAAAAATCTAGAGATGGATTTTGTCTGGAGTGGCACCACTGATTTAACCGTAAATGGTGCAGTCGATAGCCGTAAATTTGGCAATAAATTCCCAATTTATGCTGTTCACGGCTGGAGCGGTCACGGCGTTGCTCAGACGGTACGTATTGGTAAAGCCATTGCAAATGACTTTGTTGGGCAATCTAACGACTTTGAAATGTTATCTAAAATTGACCATCAAAATATTATCTTTGGTCGTACCCTTGCACCCGTTGTTATTCCACTCGCTAAAAGCATGTATGGTATTGGTGCAATGATTAATCCGGGCAAAATGGTGTCTTTCTAATTTATTAAAATAACTAATTTTCAAAAAAAGGATTCGTATAGCTTTGTACGGATCCTTTTTATTTAGCTGAGTAAAATCCTTTTCAAACTAGGTTATCCCTAACCAATCTATTACAATAGCGCCAGCTTTTTTATTCAGCGCATATATTTTGAGCAATTCATCTTCCCAATTAAAACGCGGACTTAAAAATCGCCATATCCAGTTAATCGCTATGGGTGGTGCTGTCGGGACAGGTTTATTTTTAGGCTCTGCACAAGTCATCCAGTCTGCTGGTCCTTCTATTATTTTAGGTTATGCCATTGTCGGTTTGGTCGCATTTTTAATTATGCGCCAAATGGGTGAAATGATCGTAGAAGAACCTGTGGTCGGTTCCTTTAGTTACTTTGCACAAAAATATTGGGGGAAATTCCCCGGTTTTTTATCGGGCTGGAACTATTGGGTTGTTTATATTCTGGTCGCGATGACCGAACTGACAGCAGTTGCTAAATATGTGCATTACTGGTGGCCCCACATTCCTGCTTGGATATCAGCCTTATTTTTCTTTGTTTTGGTCACATGTTTGAACTTAGGCAACGTTAAATTTTATGGCGAATCTGAGTTTTGGTTAGCTATTATTAAAGTTGCGGCGGTCATTGCCATGATCGTGTTTGGCTTATATTTATTGCTTACCGCGGGTAATGACTCTATCGCTAGCTTCTCAAACTTATGGCAGCATGGCGGATTTTTCCCGCATGGGTTCTCGGGCCTATTTTATATGCTCGCCTTTTTAATGTTTGCTTTTGGCGGTATTGAACTGATTGGAATGACTGCCGCTGAAGCCGAAAATCCAGAAAAAAGCATTCCACAAGCCATTAACCAAGTCATCTTTCGAATCTTGGTTTTCTATGTGGCTTCGCTTGCTATCATCATGTCACTCATTCCGTGGAATCAGCTTGACCTCGGTGGTTTAGATAAAAGTCCATTTGTGATGATTTTTAGCCAGCTTGGTATTGGTTGGGCAGCGCATTTGCTTAACTTTATTATTTTAACAGCCGCACTGTCTGTTTATAACAGCGGCATGTACGCAAACAGCCGTATGTTATATGGCCTAGCAGTACAAGGCCATGCATCCAAAATTTTTACAAAAGTCAGTAAACAAGGGGTTCCAACACCTGCTGTTATCTTTTCTTCTATCCTAATTTTTGGTTGTGTATTACTGAATTATTTTATCCCAGAAGAAGCTTTAAGCTATCTCATGTACATGGCCGTGGCTGCACTAGTTTTAAACTGGGCAATTATTAGCTTTACGCATTTAAAGTTTAAACGCGCTATGAAACTTGAAAATAAAGTTGCCAAGTTCCCTGCATTAATTTCACCTTTAAGTAACTATATTGTTTTGATTTTCATTGGCATGATTTTATATATCATGTGGACTCAAGGATTTGAAAAATCGGTGATTTTAATTCCAATCTGGATTACATTCATGTTTGGATTATATAAATTTCTGAGTTGGAAAAAAGCACTCTAATATTCAAAAAAGGCTTATTCAAACTGGATAAGCCTTTTATCATTTATCAGCTTGTCACCCTAAGCAACTTCAGAAAATCTATTCAAAAAACCATTCACATTCTATTCATCATTATTAAATTGTTCTCTACTAGACACATGGATATGTAAGCCTTAGTCATTCTAAACATTGGTATTTAATGAGATAATTATTAAAGTACAAGTGTTTACATGATCTATAAATATTTGTGTCAATGTTCAGCTAAAATCAAAACAGACCAGTTTATCGTTACGATCACTCAATAGGCAAAAGATACTGCATCGCAAGACAGGTTCTTTACCCACTGCACTGATTTAGCCGTCAACTGTGTCACTCAATGATGAAAGACAGGAAATTTTATGGAAAAAGCTCTGCAATGTCCTAAGTGTGGTTCTACAGAAATTGAAGCACGTGACCATGACAAATTACTTAGAACAACTGGCGGTGTTTTACTCACAGCTGCCGGTACAACGGCAGGCACTGTAGGTGGCGCTGCGACCGGTGCTACTGTTGGAGCAGCTATTGGTACTGTTGCTGGTCCTTTAGGTGTAATTGTTGGCGGAACTGTAGGGACTTTTGTTGGTGCCATTAGTGCAGGAATTACTGGCGGTGTAGTTGGTAATATTTTTGGTAAGAAAGCTGGCGTAATAATCGACAAGAATATTTTTCAAGATTATCGCTGTTTAAAATGTAAATACCGCTTTAAGCAAAAGAAGTAATTTAAATTAAATAGGAGAACTAGTTGCTCTAGCTCTCCTACCTAATCAAAAAATTTATAAACTATCTGGAATAATAAATTTTTATCTAGCATTTCATATAATTAATCTAGATAGCAGCCTATTTTTAATAAAGTAAAACTTTAGTTAAGACTTTAATTTACTTAGCTACTACTCCATCTTGTTGATATTTTGGTGAACGTGGACCATATAACAACCCCATACCCGGATTATAAGTCGTCGGGGTAAAAAGTTGAGTATTTACCATACTCGCTAATGGATAAGCCCGATCAGTAAAGCTGCCAGCAATCTGTTCAACTAAAGCACCGACGACCATTCCGATTAAACCCGCATTACCATCATTACTTGCTTGAACAAGTTTTTTCTCACCTGTCCAAATCACATCTCCAGTTTTTAAATCAACAAGCTTTGCATCAGCACTTACTGTCGCGACACTCTGAATCACTTGGTATTTAGAACCATATTCTTTAATTCGAATATATAAAGCTGCGTCTGCACCAAAAATCTCTTGTAATTTCTGGGGTGCAATAGACTGAGCATCACTACCATTAGTAACCCCATTCTCTTTAAACATATTGTCTACGACAGAGATTGGGAAAACGTAATAACCAGCTTCTGCCACAGGTGCCACCACAGTAGGCCAATAACTATAAGTCGCTTTTACATCAGGCGAATCATTGACTGGAGGCAATACCAAAATCGATTTTGGCATATGAGCTTTATAAGCTGTAATATCTTTATTAGGTTGTGGAGTAACGGCACATCCAGTAAATGCAAGGCTAGAGATAACCAAACCAGCAATTAGAAATTTCTTCATCATGATTTTGCATTCCCACCATTAGCATTCATTTTTTGCAATAAGCGATCCATTAAAACTGTAGATTCTGGATATACTTGTCGTTCAAGCTGGAAATACTCAATTGCTTTTTGAGAATTATTCTCTTGTAAATACAATAATCCTAAATGTGCATATAAACCTGGCGGAACGGCTAAGCCCTTGCCTTTAGTTTTCTCAATTTCAGCTTCTAATTTTGTGATTTGCGTACTTGGTGTCGCTTTCTCAGGTGAGTTATACATCAAATAGGTTTGATGAGTATAAGTTCCCCAATTATATAAAGGTTGAGGACCAGCGGCACACCCAACCAATCCCATAGCAAGAAAACTGCTTAAAAGAATTTTTTTCATTTAACACATATCCAAAATTATTGAATTGACCAACGGTTATTTTGAATATCTGTTACAAGATTATTAACTGCTTCACGAACAGCTAAATCAAGTACTTTGCCATTTAAAGTCGAATCATAAGAAGCTGTAGAGCCAAAACCTAATACTTCACGAGCACCTAAGGCATATTCACCCGCACCTTGTACGGAATGCACGACTTCAGATGTTTTTACATCAACGACATTTAGATTAACTTTTGCATAAGCAACTTGCTGTTTACCGCGACCTAAAATACCAAATAATTGCTGATCACCTACTTCTTTGCGACCAAACTCAGATACGTCACCTGTGAGAACATAACGAGCACCTTTAATAGATTGGCTTGTATTACTATACCCAACTTCTTGTTTAATCTCAGATAAATTGTCTCGATTTAAAACTGTAAAATAACCAGTTTGCTGTAAATGTGTCTCAAGAATAGTTTTCGCCTGTCCGCCTAGACGGTCTACATTGTCAGAGAAAACACCTCTCATATAACTAGAGCGGTTATCAAACTTACCGATAGAAACAGGAGCCTTTACTCCCGTATATTTAATTTGTGATGTAGCTACAGTTACTTGCGGGCTTTGTATCGTTCTTGAAGTTTCAGTAGTTGAACAAGCAATTAAACCGAAAGAACTCAAAGTAGTAATGATTAATATTTTTTTCATGTTACTCTATAATGATTACAAAATATAAAGAATACATATTATATACAAAAAGACTATCAAATAGTCTAACAATTTAACCATTGAGTAAAAAATACTATTTTTTATTTTATGGATATTTAAATAATAAAAAGCTCCTATTTTGATAGGAGTTATTCGAGTTTGTTTAAAGTGCAATATGCCTGGCTGTCCACAGCATTTAAAAAATAATCCAACAATTGCTCCCTTTCACTAGCTTTATTTGGATCTAAAAGTTGGATGATTGCGCCATCAATCATAAATAAAATCATGTTTGCATCAGCTTTTAAGCCACGACTTTCTAGACTAAATATCAAATCAAAAAGTTCTTTAAGTAGCCATTTTCTATATTCAATCGCCATGCGGTAAGCTCGAGGATAAAGCAGTTTTAATTCAAAAATGGCTTTAAACAAAAGATGGTAAAGACTATTTATATCGACATGTAAGCGGACAATTTCTTTGAGTTTATCGGCTGCGTTTGGATAACGATGTGAATAGACAATTGCCAGTACTTCTTCTTTGAGTCGGCTTTTTTGAAAGATTAGACACATTTCAACAAGGCGTTCTTTCGAGTGAAAGTAGTTATAAAACGTCGCTTTTTGAATTTTGGATTTTTTGATAATCAGGTCTACACCTGCATTATGAAATCCATGCGTGGTAAAGAGTTGGATAGCGGTTTGAATAACCTGTAATTTTTTGGAAGATATTTCTAAAGTTGGCATAGTTTTACCGTTATAAATTCTTGTTGTTTCTAAATGAGATAAAAAGCCTGTGCCCTTTCTGGGAGAAAAAAAGGCACAGCAAAGCCGTAAGACGGTGCTTTGCACATCTCAAGTTTTGTTTTGCTAAGTTTTAAGTAAAAATGACTAAAGCCTGAAAAACCTTATGGCATTCAAGCTGCTGTAAATTTTTAAGTTGTGTCGATATAGACTTTGGCAAAGGCTGCCAAGAAATGATGGATGTGCATAGCCAACTCCTGATTTTGGGAGTTCTGCCAGACATTAATAGAAATTATGGTGGCAGAACGAAAGAGGGTTGACAGACTGGCTCAAGACCCAGCACACCCGAAGGTGTCCCCCTTCCGTCCTACCGCTACAAAAAGGGAGACGAACGGGTCTACATCAAAAAAACGAGTTTTTTCAATGTTCTTGAGCGCGGCCTGTCAAAGCCGGCTGGCAATGTGGCCAGCAGGCAAAGGATAGTGCTCTACCCTATTGCAGTCAAGCACACAAAACCACATTTGTTTTAAATTAGATCATTAAAAAGTAAGGGTAAATAATGAATGAGTTATTGTTAAAGTGGCGTTTATAACGGGATTGAATTTTATATAGATATATTAGTTATAACAGGTAAAATTAGAATATAAAAATGGTAAATGATGAAATTAATGATGTAGAAAGTTTTTCTTAGAATTACTACTAAATTTACAATCACAATAAGTCACCGATACCTTTAAACCTATTATTTATACTTCTCGCGATAAGCTTTCTGCTCCGAATAATTCAACAAAAAAGAGCTGATAAATTATTGCTTGCTTTTTATTCTATTTATTTCAATTTATAAAAAATATATAATATTCTCAATAGTTTTCTAATTATCTATTACATTCAATCAAGATCATATATTTTCAATAAAGAGAATAAAATGCAAGACCAAGCTTTAACCTCTCTTCCTCAAGATATAAATGAGGATCAAAATATTACAACTCCACCAATTTCACACTCAGGAATTCATCATTTTAAGTTTCATGGGAATGCCTCAGAATATTTTGGAATCTGGATCGTTAATATTCTTTTGACTATTATTACTTTAAGCTTATATGCACCTTGGGCTAAAGTTCGTCGCTTACGCTATTTCTATGGCAATACAGAATTTTTTGAACGCCGCTTTGATTTTACAGGGATTCCAACCAAGATTTTGATTGGACGTTTAATTGCATTAGGAATTTACGTCGTATTTGCAATTTCATCACAGTATTCAATGATTGCGACGGTGGTTGGACTAGTTGCGCTATATGCAGCAGTACCTTGGCTAATTCGCGCTACTTTGCGTTTTACTGCAAGAAATAGTAAGTTCGGCAACGCACGTTTTTACTTTGGTGGAACGATAAAAGAATCTTATAAAGTCTTTCTTTTGAGTATATTGGTATATATTTTCACTTTAGGAATCTTTACACCTGTAGCTATTTGGCTATATAAAAAATATTATCTTAATAACTTATATGCTGGACAATTAAATTTTAAATTAAACGCGAAATGGTCTGCATATATGGCTGCAGTTTATATACCAGTTTTTATTGCAATTGGTATAATTGCTATTTTTTCAATCATTTACTTTGCTATGGTAGGAACAATTTCTGGGTTCTCACCGAACGCTATATTCTTCGGAATATTTATGGTATATGCATTTATTGGATTATTTATTTATCCATTAATCGCTGCACGTATTTTTATTACGACATGGAACAATACTACAATTGGAAACAGTCAATTTAAAACAGACTGTAATCAATGGCGTTTTGCATGGATTGTAGCATCGAACTGGATTGTAAAAATCTTATCCATAGGTTTAATGTCTGCTTGGGCTGCAGTTCGTATTCACAAATATCAGATTGAATCGATGAGTTTAATTTTATTAGATGATCCAGATCAAATGATGAATCTAGCTCAACAAGAGCAAAGTGCTTTAGCTGAAGAAATCAGTGATATTTTTGATATCGACATCTCTTTATAATAATTTGAGTTTAATAATTTATGTCCCACGCAGTAGATATCACTTTCTATGATGGCCTAGTGTCTAAACCACACCCTGCTCAGATTTCAGCACAATCTGAATCTGAAGTTCTAATTCGGTATGGTGAGCAATTAGAACTTCAGCGTCATTATCAATATACTGATATGAAATTGATTGGTGCGCTGGGACAGTTACACCCAGTAATTGAATTATCTGATGATGCACGAATTGAGTTTCATAGCGCATTACCAGAATGGTTTAATTACACAACTAAAAAGGTTCAACATTCGATCTGGAAATTTGAACGCTCTCCGGGTCTTATTCTTTTTAGTGTAATTTTTGTGATTACTTTTGCGATCAGTCTAGTCAAATGGGGTGTTCCAGCAACATCCCATTATCTTGCTTTTCAATTACCTGAGAATACTTTAAAGAAACTAGGTGATGAAGCAGAGAATTATGTATTAAATAATTGGACTGCACCCAGCCAATTAGCACAAACCCAAAAAGATCAAATTACTAAACAATATTTGAATACTGTTGCTGAAAACAAACCAGCTAAATTAGTCTTCCGTAAAGGCGATCAGTTAGGGGCTAATGCTGTAGCGCTACCCAATAATACGATTATTATCACAGATGAACTGATCAAATTGGCACATACGAATCAAGAAATCTTAGGCGTATTAGCCCATGAACAAGGCCATTTGGTTTATCGCCATAGTTTGCAACAAGGGTTAACGAGTTTAGGCCTAAGTATATTATACATTGCAATGACAGGAGATAATTCAGACTTATTTACGTCCTTACCTGCCGCTATGATTGGTGCAAATTACTCACGTAAATTTGAATCCGAAGCCGATCTATATGCTTTACAGTTGATGGATAAGAAGCATATCGAAGTCTCACACTTTGCAAATTTCTTACAACGTTTAAGCGATACAACAGAAGAAGGTATCGATAAAAAGAATCAGGCCAACCCACCAACTTCTCAGGAAGAATCTTCAGCTAATAAACTATCTACAGCTGTTCTTGATGCTTTATCCTCTCATCCTGCAACCGAAGAGCGTATTCGAATGGTTCATGATTTTGAGAAAAAACAGAAAGGCGCACAAAATAATTTATAGGCTCACAAAGTCTATCTAGAAAATTTATGGTCTTTAGGAAGTGGAGCATCACATGGTTGATCTGTCTTTACGTTGACCATTTTCACAGGTCCATCATTGTAGATTGTTACCTTGCAGCCTTTTACGACATATTCCTGTTGAATACCACCGTACATTTCATCCTCAGAAACAGGAGATGCAACGTCACAAGCCTCGTCAGCACGGCATATATCCTCTTGCCCACCTACAGCTTCTGCTCCAGCAGCTTCCATTACATCTACAGCACTCTCCTGTACTTCAGCATCTACAGCTTGTATCTTTGCTGCATACGTATTTGAAAGATTTATCATAAGAAAAATTGCAAGAAATAACTTACTACATTGATTTATTAGATTCATGAACTATCCATACCTATTAATTGAAATTCGGTACATATCAGGCGATTTTAATTTGCAAGTTAGTGATGCAAAGGGCTTAGTATTATAAGGAGCTATTCTACCCATAATTATACATATAGCAGCAATAGTCGTCCCGAAAGAATTCATCAAACAATTACAAGATATTGACCATTATGAGGGTGCGATTAACTGCACAATATAAAATTAAACTGAAATCAAAATCTGTCTAACTCAATCCAAATTTTTATGTGGGGTAGAATGAGGGGTAAAATAATAGATATAAAAAAAGCCCCTGTTTTTAACAGGGGCTTTTCGAATTTGGCGGAAGCGGTGAGATTCGAACTCACGGAGGACTCACACCCTCGTCGGTTTTCAAGACCGGTGCATTAAACCGCTCTGCCACGCTTCCATGTGCGTAAGAATACAAAGCTTATTCATTTTATTCAAGAAAAATATCATCGCTTTGTGTTCAAGTGCATATTGTTTCATCAATTTTACAGTTGAGCAGCCAATTCTGCTCCTTCTTTGATCGCACGCTTCGCATCTAGCTCTGCTGCAAGCTTTGCACCACCAATAATATGGTAGTTCGCTATAGTCGACTCGCCTTCTTTTGGCATCAAGTCTTTTACTGACTCTTGACCTGCACACACCACAACCGTATCTACACGTAAAAGTTGATCTTGCCCATTGTGCTCAATCCAAAGCCCTTCATCAGTGACTGCTTTATATTGCACACCACGCAGCATACGTACGCCATGCTTTTTAAGCTGTGCACGGTGTACCCAACCCGAAGTCTTGCCAAGGCCAATACCGAGTGGTGTGGTTTTACGTTGTAATAAATAAATTTCACGGATCGCTGGTTCAACGACTGGCGGCTGCATCCCCCCTTCAGAAATATAGTTTGGATCTGGGTCCACCCCCCATTCACGTTGCCAGTCGGCTAAAGGTTGAGGCTGTGGTTGATGTGGCGGTTTAAGTAAAAATTCTGACACGTCAAAACCAATACCACCCGCACCAATCACTGCAACTTTTTGTCCAACTTCTGCTCCTTTTAGAACTTGAGCATAAGAAAGGACTTGTGGCGCGTCGCTTCCTTCAATTTTTAATGCACGAGGGATTACACCTGTTGCAACAATCACTTCATCAAAACCTTCACGTTCAAGCTGCTCACGATTTACGCGAGTATTTAAACGTACATCCACCCCTGTTTTTTCCAGTTGGACTTTAAAGTAGCGGATCGTCTCGTGAAATTCTTCTTTGCCCGGTACAACTTTGGCAAAGTTAAATTGGCCACCTACATCAGAAGTTGCCTCAAACAGCGTCACTGCATGGCCACGGCTTGCCGCAACAGTTGCCGCCGACATACCCGCTACTCCGCCGCCCACAACTGCAATTCGCTTAGGCTGTTTAGTCTTTAAATAGACCAGTTCAGTTTCATGGCCTGCACGCGGGTTAACCAAACAAGACACACGCTTATTTTTAAAAGCATGGTCTAAACAGGCTTGGTTACATGCAATACAGGTATTAATTTCATCAACACGGTTAGTCGCAGTTTTATTTACCCAAAATGCATCGGCCAATAAAGGACGCGCCATTTGAACCATATCTGCTTTACCAGTTGCCAAAATTTCTTCGGCAGTTTCAGGCATGTTAATTCGGTTTGACGCAATAATCGGGATAGAAATATGCTGTTTTACATGAGCAGTGTAGTCGACAAAAGCTGCACGAGGCACAGATGTTACAATGGTCGGAACACGAGCTTCATGCCAGCCAATACCGGTATTTAATAAAGTCACCCCTGCTTTTTCTAAAGCTTTGGCTACAGTCACCACCTCTTGCATGGTATTACCGTCATGGACTAAATCGAGTAAAGACAAGCGGAAACAAATAATAAATTTCTCACCAACTTTGGCACGGATCGCTTTAACAATCTCGACTGGAAAGCGCATACGGTTTTCAATTTCACCACCCCAACGGTCAGTACGCTGGTTCACGTGGCGACTTAAAAACTGGTTAATTAAATAACCTTCCGAGCCCATAATTTCGACACCGTCATAACCTGCTTTTTTGGCAATATCGGCGCACTGTGCGTAATCTTCTATTGTGCTCAGAATATTTTTTTCAGAAAGCTGGCGTGGTTTAAAAGGTGAAATTGGAGATTTAATTGCAGTTGAAGATACAACAAACGGCTGGTAACCATAGCGACCTGCATGCAAAATTTGCATTAAGATTTTTGAACCATGTTTATGCACAGCATGTGTAACCAGACGATGCTGTGGAATATCAAATAAGCTATTCATGGTTCCGCCAGCAGGTGCTAACCATCCTTGACGGTTCGGTGAAATACCACCTGTCACAATCAGGCCCACCCCACCTTTTGCACGCTCTTCAAAATAAGCTGCCAGTTTTGGGTAATTGTAAAAACGGTCTTCAAGCCCCGTATGCATGGAACCCATCACCACACGGTTTTTAATGGTAGTAAAGCCTAGATGTAATGGTTTTAATAAATTGGCGTAACTTGTCATGCTGCGTCCCAATAATTTTTTGCAACTTGTTGCATAGTACTTTAATACTTTTTTGATAATTTTGGATGACCATGCAAAGAAATTTATCGGAGCTTATGGTCAATCCATTTATTTAAGAACAATACTTCATTCACTTCTTCTTATTCTATAAATAGCCTTATATTTTTTATCAAATTAAAACTTCAAATCAGAACAAGTGAATTAATGCTTTTTTTGCGAAAAAAAGCACCATGAATAGTGCTACAATAGCCGCCATTCAGAATTCTCAAGACCGCCTATATGGGGTCTTTTTCATAAATGTTAGGATTAGCAATGACTGATAATGCAACTATCTTGCAGCATGTACCAGTAGGCAAAAAAGTTGGGATTGCCTTCTCCGGAGGCCTAGACACTTCAGCTGCCTTATTGTGGATGAAACAAAAAGGCGCAGAACCTTATGCATATACTGCAAACTTAGGTCAGCCTGATGAAGATGACTACGATGCAATTCCAAAGAAAGCAGAACAATACGGCGCTGTAAAAGCTCGCTTAATTGACTGCCGCTTACAACTTGCGCTTGAAGGTATTGCTGCGATTCAGTGTGGTGCATTCCATATCAGTACAGGTGGTGTTCCTTATTTCAATACGACTCCATTAGGTCGTGCAGTAACAGGTACAATGTTAGTTACTGCAATGAAAGAAGATGACGTAAACATCTGGGGTGACGGTTCAACTTATAAAGGTAACGATATTGAACGTTTCTATCGTTATGGTTTGTTGACTAATCCGAATCTTAAAATTTATAAGCCTTGGTTAGATCAAAACTTCATCGATGAGCTTGGCGGCCGTGCAGAAATGTCACAGTTCCTGATCGACAACGGTTTTGACTACAAAATGTCAAAAGAAAAAGCGTACTCAACTGACTCAAATATGTTGGGCGCAACTCACGAAGCAAAAGATCTTGAATACTTAAATGCTGGTATCAAAATCGTTGACCCAATTATGGGCGTTGCTTTCTGGAAAGATGAAGTTGAAATTACTCCAGAAGAAGTGACTGTACGTTTTGAAGAAGGTGTACCTGTTGCATTAAACGGTCAAACTTTTGACAATCCGGTTGAGCTTATTCTTGAAGCAAACCGTATTGGTGGCCGTCATGGTTTAGGTATGTCTGACCAAATCGAAAACCGTATTATCGAAGCGAAATCTCGTGGTATTTATGAAGCACCGGGGATGGCCCTTCTTCATATTGCTTATGAGCGTTTGGTTACTGGTATTCATAACGAAGATACGATCGAACAATACCGCATTAACGGTTTACGTTTAGGTCGTTTACTTTACCAAGGCCGCTGGTTCGACTCTCAAGCACTTATGTTGCGTGAAACTGCACAGCGTTGGGTTGCTAAAGCGATTACTGGTGAAGTAACTCTTGAACTTCGTCGTGGTAATGACTACACCATCATGAACACTGAATCTCCAAACTTAACGTACGAAGCTGAACGTTTAACAATGGAAAAAGGCGATTCAATGTTTACGCCAATGGACCGTATTGGTCAATTGACTATGCGTAACCTCGACATTACCGATACACGTGCAAAACTTGGTATCTATACAGATGCTGGTTTGCTTTCAATCGGCCAAGGTTCTGCTGTACCACAACTTGATAGCAAGAAAAAATAATTTTCTTACTTAATAAAAAAGCCACCGACAACGGTGGCTTTTTTATTTCAAATATTTGTGCTCAAACAAGTTCTGCTACTTCCAAAGGTTGATAATAAATCTGGTTACGTCCAAGCTGCTTAGCTCGGTACAAAGCTTGATCCGCAGCGTGAATTAATTTTTCCTGATTTACTTTAAAACCTTCTGTATAAACAGTAAAACCTAAACTAATCGTGACATGCTTAGAAACTAAAGATGCTGCATGAGGAATCGCTTGTCGCTCAATCGCTTTATAAATATTTGCAGCGACGGCATAGGCGCCTTGAGCAGGTGTTTTCGGTAACAGCACGACAAACTCTTCTCCACCATAACGGGCAACAAAATCAACATGCCGAATCGAATTTTTAATTGCAGCGGCAATAGATGAGATGACTTTATCCCCCATTTGGTGCCCATAAAAATCGTTATAATTTTTAAAAAAATCGATATCAATAAATAAAACAGCCAATGGGCGCTTTTCTTGCTTTGCACGATAGTAAAAAAAGTCGAACATCTCATCAAAAGTACGTCGATTTGAGATATTCGTCAGTGCATCCTGCTGGCTTAAATGAAGCAATTCAGATGCCTCAATACGTAAAATCTGTTCGTTAAGCTCAGCAAGCTGATTATTTAAAAAGAGGCTTCTTTCTCTAGACGTAAGCATCGTACTAATTGAAAAACCTAAAATACAACTTCCAAACAGCGCTCTTCCCAAAGCAATAAAATCACAATTCGCTTGCCATAAAATCAGTAGGGAAAAAACACAAAAGGCTGCTGTTAAACCTACATAAAGCATATGTAGAGGCTTTATTCCGCTTAAAATAAAACCAAGCATATACAAGAAGGAAAGTAGTAACATCGACTGGTTTTTAAGAGCAACATTTCCTACGCTAAGGAGCAACATTGCATTGATAATAATGGTCAAAAATACAATGCCACATGCAGCGATATAAAAATATTCAGTGAGTTTTTTAAACTTTGCAAAAACCCAAAATAACAGCAGTGCACAAGCAATATTAATTGCGCTAAGTAAACAGTAAATAAAATCCCAAGTAATATAAGGCACGCCTATGACCAAATAGTCTGTAGGTAGAGCCAGCAATATGAAAATGAGATAGGTTAAAATGCCACTTGCTAAAAACTTTGAGATATTCTGTTTAGTTCGCTCAAGATTTAGACACCAGAATTTTTTTTCTAATTGATGTGGCAGAGGTATATTGGCATAACGATGGGTATGTAGAGTTACTAAATATTCTATTTCTTCTTTTGCTTTGAGTAATTCATGTACATTTCCCCTATTTGCCACTACTTGATTCCTGCCTCTCACACATTAACAAAATATAACATTATTTTTTAAGGCCTCTGGCGCTTTATTTTGCCATTTGTCCGTAATTCTCGTTACCATTTTCACACTTTATCGATTATCATTTGTTTTATTTCGAAGTTTGAACTGCCTTGGACTCTATTACCCTGCTCCAGCCAGATGACTGGCATGCACATTTACGTGATGGTTTAGCATTAAAACGTACTGTACCTGATTTGGCCAAACAATTTGCTCGCGCGATCTGTATGCCAAACCTTGTTCCACCTGTAAAAACTGTGGAAGAAGCATTGGCTTACCGTGAACGTATTCTTGCTCATGTTCCAGAGGGTCTTAACTTTGACCCGCGTATGGTGCTTTATTTTACTGATTTCACCTCACCAGACGAAGTTCGTAAAATTAAAGAATCTGGACATGTAAATGCTATTAAACTTTACCCAGCAGGTGCGACCACCAACTCTGATAACGGAGTAAGTGACATCCGTAAAGTTTATGCAGTCATTGAGCAACTAGAAGAGCATCAAGTTCCGTTATTACTTCATGGTGAAGTGACTCATAACCACGTTGATATTTTTGACCGTGAAAAACGCTTCTTAGACGAAGTTTTATCACCGTTATTAAAACAGTTTCCAAAGCTTAAAGTGGTACTTGAACACATCACAACAAGCGATGCTGCGCACTTTGTTTTAGAACAAGACCGCAATGTGGCTGCAACCATTACGCCTCAGCATTTATTATTTAACCGTAATGATATGTTGGTTGGTGGTATTAAACCGCATTTCTATTGCTTACCAATTTTAAAGCGTCAAACTCACCAGACCACTTTGCTTGAAGTTGCAACGAGCGGTAACCCTAAATTTTTCTTGGGTACAGATAGCGCTCCTCACTCGCAAAATGCAAAAGAAAATGCGTGTGGCTGTGCGGGCTGTTATAGTGCGCCTAATGCAATTGAACTTTATGCTCAAGCATTTGACCAAGTGGGTAAATTAGAGCGTTTAGAAGGTTTTGCTAGCCTCTTTGGCGCAGACTTCTACGGCCTACCACGTAATACTTCTACTATTACTTTGGTAAAAGAAGATAACCTCGTTCCAGAATCTTTTGATTATTTAGATGATCAAAAAATTATCCCGCTGCATGCCGGGAAAACGCTGCAATGGAGAAAAGTGTGACACAAGAAACCTCTGTCCCGGTCATTGGCCAACGTTTTCGTGGCTTCTTACCTGTTGTTGTTGACGTTGAAACGGCAGGTTTTAATGCCCAGACAGATGCATTGCTAGAAATTGCGTGCATTCCAATTGTGTATGATGCTCAGGGACAATTTGTCCCTGGCCCAGCATTTCATGCACATATTAACCCGTTTGAAGGGGCTAATCTCGATCGCCGTTCGTTAGACTTTATTGGTATTGATCCATTCAATCCAATGCGTATTGCAATGGCTGAAGATGAACGCACTGCATTACGCCGTATTTTTAAATCGGTAAATGAAGTCCGTAAACAGCAACATTGTACACATGCTGTCTTAGTGGGCCACAATGCGCATTTTGACCTTGGTTTTGTACAAGCAGCAATTGCGCGTACAAGCACAAAAAACCAAAACCCATTTCATAGCTTTTCAGTGATGGATACGGTTACTTTAAGTGCTGTTATGTTTGGACAAACTGTGCTTGCGAAAGCTTGTATTCAAGCTGGAATTGAGTTCGATGGTAAAGAAGCACACTCTGCTTTGTACGATACTCAGAAGACTGCTGAACTGTTTTGCTATATTTTGAACAAACTGTCACCTTACCTCCTTGACAGTTTGGTGGCGGCTTCTTAAGATACCGCCATCCTCAACGTCCCTATCGTCTAGAGGCCTAGGACATCGCCCTTTCACGGCGGTAACCGGGGTTCGAATCCCCGTAGGGACGCCATATTCTTTTCTTATAGAATTCCTTTCTATTCCATTTTTAAACTTTTTTATATTTCTAGTTGTCTGTATTTCCAAATAAAATACACTTGTACATATATATCACCGATCCAATATTTCCTTTACATAGATTTACAATATAATAATTCTTATTTTTATACTGATATTTATTATCAACAAGGTTTTAAATGGATCTTAAACTTCGCCTCCTCTCCCTGAGCATCGCTCAACTCTGCTGTATCTCAAGTACTTTCGCAGAAACCAATAATTCCTCAACAACGCTCGCTACCATTAAGATTAAAGCCCAACAAGCTGCCAACCAAACTTATAAAGTCGATAGTTCAAGTAGCGCAACACGTAGTGAAATCGCATTAAAAGATACGCCACAATCTGTCAGTGTAGTGACTCAAAAAGTAATCGAAGATATTGGCGCGACACGTTTGATTGAAGCGCTTGATTTAGCTGGCGGTGTGACCCGTGCTAATAATTTTGGCGGTCAAGGTTTAACAGGCTTTAATCTTCGTGGTTTCACTAGCGGTGAATTTTATCGTAATGGATTCCCGATTAACCGTGGTTATCCAAATGCTCCAGATAGCAACACTATTGAACGTGTAGACGTTTTACGTGGACCCTCTTCTAGCTTATATGGTCGTGGTGACCCAGGTGGTACGTTTAACTTAATTTCTAAAACACCAAAGTCTGAACAACAAACCACTTTAGGGGCTCAGCTCAGTAGTGAAGGTTTATATCGCACTACGGTAGATACCACAGGTATTATCCCTAATACAGAAAATATAGGTTATCGCCTAAATGTGATTGCAGAAGGCGGTGATAGTTATCGCGATCATGTCGAGTCCAAACGATATGGAATTGCACCAGTCATTCAATGGCAAGCTTCTGACGCAACAAAAGTTACCTTTGAAGCCGATATTTTAAGAAATCAGCATCCACTTGATCGTGGTCAAACACGCTATGCAGGTCAGAAGTCTTTTAATAGTTCACCCGAAACCTATTTATGGGAAACAGGTAAATACAACAACCGACTCTACAATGATAACAATATGACTCAATTAAGAGTCGAGCACGACCTTGGTAATGACTGGAAGCTAAATGCTGGTGTGCAATATTTAAATGGTAAATTGCATGGCTATGCGGTAGAGGCAAATGGCATTCAAGATGACGGCGAAACTTTAAACCGAAATTACAACTATCGCGAATTAAAATGGCAAGATACCGATGCCCAAATTAATCTAACAGGTAATTTCCAACTTTTAGGTCTAGCTCATACTTTAGTGACTGGGCTTGAATACGAAAACTATGATTATAAGTCATATATTATTCGTTCAGATGCTAAGTCAAATAACTACCCGATCAATATCTATGATCCAGTTTTAGGCCAACCTCTACCCGAGCTTAAAAACATTACGACCCATGACCGTGAAAATTTAAAAACAACTGCCCTTTTTGTACAAGACCAAATCGATTTAAATGAGCGTTTAAGTGCACTAGTGGGTTTACGTTTTGAGCACTACGAACATGATTACAAAAATCTTTTACCGAATACTGCAAACTGGAATACCAGTCATGACGCATTTATTCCGCGTTTAGGTTTAGTTTTTAAAGCGCGTGATGACCTTTCAATCTATAGCAATGCTGCAAAATCTTTTAAACCTAACACTGGTGCTAGCCGTAATGGAGAGGGATTTGACCCAGAGGAAGGCATGGCTTACGAGTTAGGCTTTAAATGGCAAGCACTCGACAATATGCTATCGGTTGACTCTGCGATTTTTTATGCAAAAAAAGAAAATGTCTTAACTCTCGATCCTGTAGATTCAGCCTATAAAGTTGCTGCTGGTGAAGTTCGTAGTCAAGGTATTGAGCTAAATGTTGCAGGGCAAATCACTCCAGCTTGGAAAATTATTGGTGGATATGCCTATACAGATGCAGAAGTCAGCAAAGATAATACTTTGAAAAAAGGAACCACTTTAGCCAATATTCCAAAGAATAGTTTTAATCTTTTAAATATCTATGAATTTCAGGATGGCCCTTTACAAGGCCTAGGTCTGGGCATTAATCAAAAATATATTGATAAACGTGCAGGTCAAACAGCCAATAGTACTTACACAATGAAAGGTTATGCTGTTACAGATTTAGTTTCTTACTATCAGGCAACACCGAAACTTCGTATTAACTTAGATCTGAAAAATCTTTTTGACAAAGTTTATGATGAAAGCGCTTTCAATCTATATGCATATCCGGGTGAATCACGTACTGTTCAATTAGGTATGAGCTATACGTTCTAAAACAAATGCGCCATTTCAGTTATTGAAATGGCGCATTTGATTTACGCAGATTTACGTGAATTCACTTGTCCTTGAATCACCGCTTTAATATTGCCTTTGGCGTAATTTAAAAACACTACCAGTGGTGAAAGTTTTGGATTTGGCTTTTTACCCTTACCAATCGTTTTAAATTGAGCTGCATACCAAATAATTTCCATAATTGCCATCTTATCGACAAATGGTAAGCCTGTTTTAATTGGTTTTACTGCATAGCGAACATCTTGCCCTGCAATTAAACGCTCAGTTAAATCAGTTTCTACTGCAAATGGGCGAGCAATACCAATAAAGTCACATGCACCACTTTCAAGTGCGGCATTCATGCCTTCTACAGTACGGAAGCCACCTGTCACCATAAGTTTACACTTAACATGCTGGCGGATTTTTTCAGCAAAATCTAAAAAGTATGCTTCACGCGCAATCGTACTTGCTTTACGTTTGTCGGCCTTAGCTCCAGCCATTGCTGGTGCCTCATAAGTACCGCCTGAAATTTCAATTAAATCAATACCAGCTTCATCCACTGCTTTAAATACTGAAATTACATCTTCTTCGCTAATACCACCACGCTGGAAGTCAGCTGAGTTAAGTTTCACTGAAATGATAAAATTATCTGAAGTCGCTTCACGTACCGCTTTATAAACCTCTAGTAAAAAACGACTACGATTTTCAACTGACCCCCCCCACTGATCTGTACGCTTATTGGTTAATGGCGATAAAAACTGACTAATTAAATAGCCATGTGCACCATGTAATTGCACCCCTTCAAAGCCTGCTTTTTCACAAATGTGAGCTGCTGTCGCAAAACGTTTAATAATATCTAGAATTTCATCATGAGTAAGTTCACGTGGCGTTCCAAACATGGTTGCTAAAGCTGGGCTAAAAGGTACGGCTGAAGGCGCTACGGTTTCTTTATTTAAACCTTTTGGACACTGACGACCTGGGTGCGACAATTGAATCAACTGCACCATGCCATATTTTTTACCTAATGCCGCCCATTCTTTTAAGCGCTCTAGGTCACGTTCATTTTCGATAACAACAACACCTGGTTCATTTTTTGCGCCGGCATTTACCATGACATTACCAGTAATCGCACAGCCAAGCTCACCTTTTGCCCATGCACCATATAAACCCAAATGTAAGTCATTTGGTTGGCCTTCATAATTTGCAAGTGCCTCACTCATTGCACCTTTAATAATTCGGTTTTTAAAGGTGGTATTGCGAATTGTGATGGGTTGAGCAATCTGGTTCATGGTTAACCTCTGTTCTTTGAGTTTTAGAGCAATTACTCTAATTTAAATGAGTTATTGGTCATGTCAAGTCATAATCGATAACTGACAATAGCACATGTCAATTTTAAAAAAAATAAAAATATGCAACTTTTTGCATTAGAAGTTTAACTAAAATTTATTTATATAAAACAATAAATTATAAAAATATCTTTAAAAGGATGCTTTAATTAACTGTTTCGTATATTCACTCTGAGGCTTAGAAAATAAGAGTTCAGTTTCCTGATATTCAACAACTTTGGCATGACGTAACACCATTACTTTATGGCACAGTGCTTTTACTATATTGAGATCATGACTGATAAAAATATAACTTAACTGCTCAGTTTGCTGTAATTGTCTCAACAACTTGATCATGGTTTTTTGCGTGGTCCGATCTAAGGCCGACGTAGGTTCATCCAGAATTAAAAGTTTAGGCTGAACCACCAAAGCTCTGGCTAAGGCGACACGTTGACGTTGACCGCCTGAAAGCTCATGAGGATAACGATGTTGAAAATCTTCAGCCAATTCAACTTTTACCAAAGCAGATTCAACTTGCTGCTTTATCTCGTTTTCATTCACAGCTTTTAATTTTAACCCTTCCGCGATAATCTGCCCTACTGTCATACGCGGGTTTAAACTGCCAAATGGATCTTGGAATACGAGTTGAAAATCTGATCTCATCAAACGCAAGGCTTTTGGCTGTAACTGATTTAAATATTGACCTAAGAAAACAATCTGTCCTTTGCTCTGAATAAGCTGAACCAAAGCCAGAGCTAAAGATGACTTACCCGCACCACTTTCACCAACTACCCCAAGTGATTCACCTTGAGCAAGATCGAAACTCAAATCTTCTATTGCGGTGAAATATCCTTGAATGCGATTTAAAATTCCTTTTCTTATAGGAAACTGCACGCTGAGTTGTCGAACTGATAAAACATTCTGTTGAGCAGGTCTAGACTCTACTTTTCCAAAATCATGATCTAACAACTGTGCTGTATAACTTGTTTTAGGATTTGCAAAGATTTGGCTCAGTTCACCTTGCTCTACTACACGCCCACTTTGCAATACAATCAGTTTCTCAGCATAGCGATGTACTAAATTGAGGTCATGGCTAATTAAAATAAGTGCCATTCCATATTTTGCTTGTAAAGATTTTAATAGCTCTAAAATCTGTATCTGTAAGACCACATCCAACGCAGTAGTAGGTTCATCAGCAATCAGAATTTTAGGCCGAAGTGCCAATGTCATCGCAATCATGACACGTTGTCTTTGTCCACCAGAAAGCTCATGCGGATAACGTTTTAAAATTTGTTCTGGTTCAACAATTCCAACATCTTTTAACAGTTCAAATATTTGCTGTCGAACTTCAAGTTTTGAAAACCCAGATAAAAGAAGGTTTTCCCCTATAATTTTTTCAACCCGATGGAGCGGATTTAATGCAGTAGCAGGCTCTTGAAAAATCATAGCGATTTTTCGACCACGTAAATTTGATTGAGCTCTTTCATCTAGCTCAAGCATATTTTGTGAACCAATCCAGACCTGACCCGTTATTTCTAATTTTTGTTGTAGCAAGCCCATTATTGCTAAGCAGCTCATCGATTTACCTGAACCACTTTCCCCCACAATAGCCAGTGTTTCCCCTTCATTTAAGTAAAAATTTAGATTTTCTAATAAAATCTTTTGGTCTTTGGTTTGAACTGAAAGATGTTCTACCTTCAATAACGTTGAAGCAGTATTTAAACTATTTTCTTGGGTCAAACGCATCACGGGCCGCCTCCCCAATATAAATTAAAAGTGAAAGAACAATCGCCAGACTAAAAAAGCCTGAAATTGCTAGCCATGGCGCATCTAAATTATTTTTACCTTGTAGTAATAATTCACCTAAAGAGGCCGCATCTGGCGGTAGACCATATCCTAAAAAATCAAGAGCAGTTAAAGCGCTAATATTGGTCGTTAAAATAAAAGGTAACTGAGACAAACTCGAACTAATCGCATTTGGCAAAATATGCCTAAAAATAATCGCACGATCAGTCACTCCCAATACTTGGGCTGCACGAACGTAATCAAGCTGACGAGCTTTTAAAAACTCTGCCCTAACAATGCCCACCAAAACGGTCCAGCCGAAAAACAACATAATGAAAAATAGCCAATATACATTTGGAACAAACATACTCACTAAAATCATGACCATAAAAAGCATGGGTAAGCCATTCCAGACTTCAACTAAACGTTGCCCCAATAAATCGACCCAGCCGCCATAATAGCCTTGAATAGCACCAACGGTAATTCCAAATAAAGCAGAACAAAAGGTTAAGGCTAAGCCAAAAAGCAACGATACTCTTAAGCCATACAGAATACGGGCAAGAACATCCCTTCCTTGATCATCTGTTCCCAACCAGTTTTGCTTGGAAGGTGGTGATGGCACAGGAACTGCCAAATCTAAATTGGGAGTTTGATATGAAAATTGAATGAGGGGCCAAACTGCCCATCCTTTAGCTTCAATAAGCGCTTGTACGGCGGGGTCTTTATAGTCAGCTTCTGTTTCAAACACCCCACCAAACACAGTTTCAGGATAAGTTTTTAACACGGGTAAATAGTAAGAATCTTCATACTTCACTAATAGCGGTTTATCGTTAGCAATTAACTCCGCGGCTAATGACAAAACCAAAATTAGACTAAATAATATAAAGCTGGCCCAGCCCAATTTATGTTGTCTAAAACGTTGTAATCGTGTTCGCACAATCAAAGACATTATTTGCCTCCTTGCGCATCAAAGTGGATTCGCGGATCAACCCATTGGTACAACACATCACAAATGAGACGTAAAATTAGGCTAAATAAAGTAAAGAAAAACAAAACACCAAAAATAACAGGATAATCACGTTGGACAATAGCTTCAAAGCCCAACAAACCCACCCCATCTAGGTGAAAGATAATTTCTACAAATAGGTTACCTACAAAGAAAATACCTGCTAACGCTTCTGGCAATCCTGCGAGCACAACTAAAATGGCATTACGAAAGACATGCTTATATAAAACTTGCTGGCTGTTCAAACCTTTTGCATAGGCTGCCAAAACGTAGGTTTTATTGAGTTCTTCTAAAAATGAGTATTTAGTTAAATAGGTTAAACTGGCAAAACCGCCTAATACCATCGTAATGAGTGGCAAAGTCATATGCCATAAATAATCGGTAACTTTGCCCCAAAGACTGAGTTGATGGAAGTTATCTGAGACTAAATTTTGTAATGGAAACCATTGAAAATAAGATCCACCTGCAAAAAAAACAACTAACAAAATGGCAAATACAAAACTTGGTACAGCGTACCCCACCACAAGCACTAAAGAAGTGGATCGATCAAACCAAGAGCCCTGCTGCTTTGCCTTTTTAATTCCCAGCGGAATAGAAATGAGATAAATGAGAAAAGTACTCACCAGCCCAAGTGAAATGGAAACAGGCATTTTTTCCCATAACAATTGCACGACAGATTTATCTTTAAAGAAACTTTGTCCAAAATCTAAAGTTAAATAGCCCTTTAACATTAGAAAAAAACGTTCAGGAGCAGAACGATCAAAGCCGTACTGAGCCTTAATTTGCTCAACCATTTCAGGGCTTAACCCCTGAGCACCTTGATAATAAGTTTCTGCACTCAATGCACGACCAATTCCCAAATCGCTTTGTGCCTGATGTATTGCTTGCTCAACTGGCCCACCCGGTGCAATTTGCACAACCACAAAGTTAATCAATAGAATGACAAACAATGTGGGAATCATTAAAAGAAGTCGCTTGAGAATATATGAACCCATATAACAGGATTTCCTTTATGGCAGCTGCTTTTTATTGTTGATGTAAATATTTGGCAACTTTTTGGGCCTTGTTTGCATCACTCCACCAATATTCTATCCCAGAAGAAAGTGCTGGTTTAACTTTAGGTTGTTGATACATATTCCAATAAGCATACCAGTTTTCACCTTTACCATAGGTCGGGATTTGATAATAGCCAGCTCTAAGCAATCGATCGAGAATGCGAGTATAAATAACCTGCTGTTCACGATTTTTACTCGCAACGAGTTTTGAAATCACTTGATCAATTACTGGATTGCGAATTCCAGCATAATTGTAATTTCCATCCTGAGCTGCGGCGATACTCCCCCAAAACTGAGTTTGTTCATTTCCCGGATTTAGAGATTGCGGCAAATTCATTGTGGTCATATCAAAATCGTAACGGCGAGTCCGTTCTAAATATTGCGGAGCATCAACCTGACGCAAATTAACTGCTATACCTAATTTTTTTAAGTTACGAATAAAAGGTAAAAGTGTTCGTTGTTTACCATCTTGCTGAATTAAAAATTCGAGCTGAACTTTCTTTCCCTCAGGCGTAAATAGCTGCCTTTCTTTAACTTTATAGCCAGCTTGTATAAGCAATTGCCGCGCAGTTAATAAATTCTGACGGTTAAATCCACTCGCATCTGACACTGGGTATTTCCAGTTTGCTAAAACACCTTGTTGCATAAGTGGAGATAACTTAGGCAATAACGGTTTTAACAACTCTAATTCAGGTTTTGAAGGTCGACCTGTTGCTGCTAATTCACTATTTTCAAAATAACTTTGTAGGCGCTGATATTGTCCATAAAACAAAGCTTTATTCTGCCATTCAAAGTCATAAGCATAGGTTAAAGCTTGTCTAAAACGAATATCATTTAAAGGTTTTCGTCTCGTATTAAAAACATAGCTTTCAGTGGCGATAGGATTATGATGACGAAACTTATATTGAGAAACCAACCCTGCTTTTACGGCTGGAAACCGGTAATCAGTTACCCATTTTTTAGGATTAGTTTCTTCATGCAAAGTGTATTGCCCAGATTTAAATCCTTCAAAAGCAATATCCCAATTTCGATAATAGACATATTTTAATCGGTCAAAGTTATAACGCCCCTTATTAATAGGTAAATCTTTTGCCCAATAATTCGGGTTTCGTTTATAACTAATGCTTCTGCCCGGATCAATTCGTTCAACCACGTAAGGTCCCGAACCAACAATCGGTTGTAAGGTAATTCGGCTAAAATCTCTTTTTTGCCAATCTACTTTTGAATAAATGGGTAAGGTTGCCAAAATGAATGGCATTTTAGGGTTATGTGTAGACTTAAAACTAAACTTTACTTGATGAGCATTTATTACTTCTGTTTTAGCCAAATCGGCAAGGTACATTTGTAAACCTAAATTGGACTTGGTCTGATAAGCATCAAAACTAAATTTAACATCTGCCGCAGTGACTGGCTGTCCATTACTAAAACGCGCTTTAGGGTTTAAATAGAAAGTCACTGATTGCGTTTTTTCTGGGTCATAACTCACTTTCTGAGCCAAAAGCGGATATAAAACTCCAACCTCATCAAGTGATTGAGTCATTAAGGTATCAAAAAGATAATTCACGCCTTCTGTAGCATTCCCTTTCCCATTCATACTATTGAGGTTATCAAAAGTTCCTTGAGCTGCCTGACTTAATAGGCCACCTTTAGGTGCATTAGGGTTTGCATATGGCATAGCCATCATTTCTAAATATTTAGGCTTAGAATGAATCGCTATATATGAATTGGTTTGTTGTGCAGAAAAAACACTATGGGAAATGACACTGAGCCCGACTAGCAGGCTCAGTTGAAAATTTAATTTATGCATAAATGACTAATTATTTTACAAATTAGGCACTTTAATCACATCACCAATGCGAAGCTGAGTAGAAGGCGTTAAATTATTCAGCTCAGCTAATAAATTGGTTTCTAAACCATATTTACTCGCAAGACCGATTAAAGTATCACCACGCTTCACTTTGTATTCCACGACAGTTTTTGGAATCACAATATTCTGACCGCGCTGTAAGTTAGCATTTGCTTTTAATGCATTCATTTCAGCCAGTTCACGCACTGAAATACCAGCACGGCTCGCGATACTATTTAAAGACTCACCAGATTTAACCGTATATTTTTCAGTATTTTTACCAGCGGCAACCGTTTTAGTTGAAGACTTAGTATCTGCTTTAGCTGTTTCAACTGTAGGCACATCACCCGTTAGCTTTAAACGCTGCCCCACACGAACGCTACTATTGCGTGAAAGACCATTTAATGAAGCAAGGTAGTCCAACTGTAAGTGGTAGCGATTAGCAATATTACCTAAGCTATCACCAGATTTAACTGTATAAGTTTCTGGTGTTTCTTCTTTGGCGTTTTTAGAAGATTTAGTTGGTACTTCTTCAACCGTACCTGTTAGTTTTAAGCGTTGACCAGCACGCAAACCAGCAGTACGAGACAAACCGTTTAGGTCAGCCAAATAGCTTGTTTGCAAATTATATTTACTCGCAATCGCATTTAAACTATCGCCAGACTGTACAACGTATTGTTCTGGAACACTTAAGCCTGCCGGTACTTTTAAAGTTTGACCAAGCTGCACATGGCTATTTGCTTTTAAGTTATTTAACTCGGCTAACTCAGCTAGGCTAATTTTTGATTTAGTTGCAATACTCGATAAAGTATCACCACGTTGTACTTTATAGCCTTCTGTTTTATAAGAAACACTTGCCGATGCTTTCTCAGATTTACTAGAAGCCTTAGTTTCAGCAACTTCATCTATAGAAATATCTTGTGTAGGCACATTAATTTTTTGGCCTACCATTAAGTTACTGCCCGCAGTTAATCCCGGTGTTAATTCAGCAAGTTCCTGATTAGAAAGCGCATAACGATCTGCAATCAATTTAAGGTATTCACCGCGCTTCACAGTATAGCTCTTAGTTGCTATACGTTTTGCACTTGCCTGAACAGCTTTCGGTTCTGCTTTAGCACTTGAGCGACTATTTTTTGGTTCTTTTAACTGTAGTTTTTGCCCAACAAATAAGCCATCAGTCACTGATAAATCGTTATATTCAGCCAATTGTCTTACTGACAAATTAAACTGGTTAGCCACACCGCTTAAACTATCGTTAGCCTGAACGACATATACATCTGGTTTAGCTGTGCTTTTTGAAGTCGTTTGAGTTTCTTGTGGCTTAGCATCATAAAGGTAAAGCGTTGAACCAACATATAACGTCTTTTCAGGATCAATCTGGTTCCACTTAGCAACATCGCGCCAGTTTACGCCGTTTTTCATCGCAATAACGGCTAAAGTATCACCCGGTAAAACTGTATAGGTACTACGTTTGCCTTTAGGCTGCACAACCACTACATCTGTGTCAGTTTTAATGTAAGGCTTGTCTTTATTACGCTGCCCATCTTCAGAATTAGCTACAGTCACGTCTTCAGCTAAAGTTTTTGGATATGCAAAACCTTTACTTACTTCTTTACCTTGTTGCTCTGCAACTGACTGACTTGTTTGAATCGCAGTTAACTTAATTTTGCCATCATAAGGATCAACAATTTCTGTTCCTTGTGGTGCAATAGCTTTTAACTCAGCAACTACTTGATCTTTTTCAGCCTGCGTTGGTTGTGGCTCTAAAGCTTGTTGAACTGTTTCTTTCTCACCTTCAGCTCGAACTGCCGCTAAAATCTTTTCACGTTCTGCAGCCGAGATTGGTGGCTCTGTCTTCACTTGCTTAATATTTGCCGCAGGTGTTACAGCAACAGGAATACGTGGAGCACTTGGTACATCAGCCGAAGCTGCAAACGCGGCTAAAGCATCAGACCCACGAGGAGTTGAAGTTTTTACCGTGGTAGAGCTACTCGTTGTTTTAGTAGGTGTAGACGGTTTAACCGGTTGAACCTGATTTGCAGGCGTGGTTTTAATTGTCACAGATGTTGAAGCACTTACATCTGGCTTAGATGGTGAGGTCACATTTGCCCACCAACCTGAACCACCGCCTGACTTCATACCTTTTAATTTATTATCAATTGAAGGACTTAAATCGGCTGGAATCAAGATACGCATTGGACTCGCTGGGTCTACCATTTCACCACGATATCCCGGGTTTAATGCATAGAGTTCCGAACGACTTAATCCAGCTACAGAAGCAATTTCATTTAAAGATAAAGGTGCAGATAAAGTCACTTCACGGAAATGGGGTCTATTTGCAATTGGTGGTAAAGAAATACCGTAAGCTTTTGGATTTTTAATAATTTGGGCAACAGCCAAGAAACGAGGAACATAGTTCATGGTTTCTTGAGGTAATTTTAAAGACCAATAATCAGTTGGTAAACCTGCTGCCTGATTTCGGTTAATTGCTTGTTGAATACGTCCTGGTCCAGCGTTATAGGCTGCTAAAGCAAGCTCCCAAGAACCGAATTGATTATATAAGCTTCCTAAAAACTCATAGGCAGCACGAGTCGACTCAACAACATCTCGACGGCCATCATACATGCCTGTTTGCTTTAAGCCATAAATACGGCCAGTACTCGGAATAAACTGCCATAAACCTGCTGCTGCAGCACTACTTGTTGCAGCTGGGTCATATGAACTTTCAATTACAGGTAAGAGTGCAAGTTCTGTCGGCAAACCACGGCGTTCAGCTTCTTTAACTGTATGGTACAAATAACGACTTGCGCGGGCACTTAAACGATCAAGATAAGGCTGACGAGAAATAAACCAACTACGCTGAGCTTCAATACGTGAATCCCAATGGTTCAAATCCATTTTGAAACCAACAGACATACGTTTCCAGACATCACCGTGCTTTAAAATAAGCAGGCGGTCACCCTCTACAGCACGCATATCAGTTGCTGAAAGTAAGTCTTCCAATGAATCAAGACTACTCGCATCTAAATAACCTGCACCACTGACCTGTTTCGATTTTGAGGTTTTTGCAGATTGCGGAGTCGATGAACAGCCTGTTGTAATACCCAACGCAGCTAACGCAGAGCTAAGTACGGTAATTTTAAACAATGATGCTGCAGATGGCTGCCACACAAATGTGGTTGGTTTATACATAAAAACTTCCAAACAACTCGCGTAATATTTTTTTGGGGTCTGCCCACAAACCCTAGGTCTTCGATGCCATTGTAGTAAAGCATGCAAGATAGACAAGGCAATAATTTAATGTCATTTGCATGGAAATGTTACAAGAAATTAAAAAAACCTTGCTTTGATACAATGGAACCGAACTTTTTGCGTATACAATACACCATATTCAGTTCTTTTTCTTTTAGTTTAGGTTTCGATTTATGTCTCAAACAATCACACTGTATGTTGATGGTGCATGTCGTGGCAATCCGGGTTTAGGTGGTTGGGGCGCGTATGTCATTACTGAGCAGGGTGAACATAAATTATTTGGCGGTGAGCCTGATACGACCAATAACCGTATGGAACTCACTGCTGCCATTGAAGGTGTTTCATTTTGTCCAACCGATGCACATTTGATTATCTGGACAGATTCAAATTATGTGAAGCAAGGTATTACTGAGTGGATTCATGGTTGGAAAAAGAAAAACTGGAAAGATGTAAAAAATCCTGACCTTTGGCAGAAATTAGATGCTGTCTGTGCAGGTAGAAATATTGAGTGGAACTGGATTAAAGGCCACGCAGGACACCCTGGCAATGAAATGGCAGACCAGCTTGCTAATTTAGGTGCAGACAAAACTGCGAAAGAACTCAAGCAACCACAGTCTGCCACTGTATCGCAAGATATAAAAAAGCCTGAACAGGACTGGTTGCTAGATGACCCTTTCGGGTTTGACCTAGCTGAGGCAACAGAAGAAGAAAATATTCATCTTGAAGCATCTGAAGAAGTTGAGATGATTATTGTGGAAGAAGAAATTATTGAAGTTGAAACTGCCGAACAAGAAAGTAAGCAGCCAACCAACAACATTCATCCTCAAATCGTTGTGACCGAAGCCAAATTAAAATTACAAGGGCCTCGACAACTGATTCTCGATACGGAAACTACTGGTTTTTATTTCCAAGATGGCGACCGCATTATTGAGGTGGGCGCGATTGAGATGATTAACCGTAAGCTTACGGGTAGCTCGATTCATATTTATATTAACCCACAAAAACCAGTGGGAGACTCAGAAAACATCCACGGCATCAGTGATGATTTCTTAAAAGATAAACCGCTCTATGCGGACATTGCTGACACCTTATTTGACTATCTCAAAGGTGCAGAGATTATTGCCCATAACGCGACCTTCGACATGAACTTCCTTGATATGGAGTTTAAACGCGTAGGGCTTCCTGCACTTTCTGAAGTGTGTGAGGTAACGGATACTTTAGCTTTAGCGAAAAACAAACATCCAGGACAAAAAAACTCCCTTGATGCGCTTGTAAGACGTTATGAAATTCCAGCACGTGACCGTACTTTCCACGGCGCATTACTCGATGCTGAAATTCTTGCTGATGTTTACTTGGCAATGACTGGTGGTCAGGTTTCTTTTGATATAGATGCCTTATCGCAGAGTGAAAATAGCCAGCAAACAACCAATAGAAGCAGAGTTCAAATTGACCTCCCTGTAATTTACCCTTCAGATGAAGAGTTAAATACACATGAGACTTGGGTCAAAGAATATGAGGAAAAACACGGAGAACCTTGCCTTTTTGCAAAATAAATTTTTGATTCTTTAGTGTTTTTAGCTTTTCCCCTTTGTAAGTTAAGTTATATTAGTCGCATAGATTTTTAGCTCAAATTATTGAGCACTACGAATATAACAATTGATTTTTTTGCAAAGGGGAACGTTTATGTCTGAGCATACGTCGATTCATTTCGATCCAACAGCTTTACTCATCATTAAACATGAAATTGATCGTTCAATAAAACTGGTTGAAGGTGCAGTAAGTACCTTAATTGAAGAACAGGCTCTCCCTTTTGGTATTGATGATGCATTAGAACAATTTAAACAATGCACTCAAGTTCTACGCTTAATTGATGTTCCTTATCTTGCAAAAATCACTCAATATTCGACTGAGTTGATGCAAAAAATTATTGCGAATCCAACCCAAATTAATACGGATGATGTCGTTGCCCTAAGCGAAGGCACGACCATGGTAAAGCGCTATATTGAATTTATCTGTTTGCGTGAAATACAAGTTCCACAATTTCTTCTTACGACTGTAAATAATTTAGAATTGGCTTTAAATAAGCCTCTAACTACATCGGGACAAGCTATTGTTCCTTTACTTACAAATACTTCGCTTGAACTACCCTTGCCTGAAATATTAATTAGTGAAAAAACTCAGTTCATCCATCAACTATACAAACTATCTTTACACCAATTTTTAAAAAAGACAGCCTCAGCTCAGAATTTTCAAGCCTTTAAACTTATTGCAACCTATTTGGTCAGCATGGCGAACACTCAGCTAAGCCAAAAATATTGGCAGCTCGTCAATTACGCTTTTAACCATATTGATGACCTCCTTTTAAATGATTCACGCCTACGTGTACTGATTAATATTGAAAGTCATATTGCTCTATTTTTGGCAACACCCGAAAGTTTTGAACCTAATTTAGCGGCATTCGCAGATATTTTAAGTATTGTCATCGCTCAAGAAGATGAGATTGCTCACCTTATTCGTAACCAGCTTCATATTGGTGATGAAACACCGACTGATACTCAATTACTCGTTTTAAGTCGCCATCTTTTTGGTCCGGACTTTGACACGATGCACACAGTCAGCCAATTAATCTTGGATGAAATGAATAAGGTGCGGAACGATATTGAATACAACTATCAAAATATGTCGCCTGAAAAAGCACAGCAACTACAAGCGAGCCTTTTACAACTGGCTCATACCTTTAGACTACTAAACCTTGATGAAGCCGCCTCTGCTCTTTCTCAACAAGCCAGCAGTTTAAGTCAACTTAACATTTTAAGTGATGAAAACTATGCTCAGCAGCTGATGAATAGTATTTTATCTGCTATGAACTCAATTGGTATTTTGGTACGCAATTACACGTCAAATCGTCTACAACTTAGCGTGAATAATACGGCGATTTCTTTAGACCGTCTTGATGAAGCTCATCAAGCTTTGCTTACCGAGACAAAAAATTTAATTGATTTTATCTGTCAGAGTCTTACGTTGTATGCCAATGACCAAACACAAAATATTGAAGCCATTGCAGGTTCATTAAAAGAGTTAGCAGGTGCAGCCGAATTTTTAGGAAGCACGACTCAACAACATGCTTTACTCCAAACTGCCCAATTTGTTCAAGAGCAACTTGAACAAAACCAGCCTTTTAATACAGACCAAATTCACTGTATTTTTAACGTATTAGCAGGCATTGACATGTTAGTTGACAATTTAAAAGATAAACAACCTGTTCTACAATCCATGTTTAATGTAGCATTGTCGAGTAGTCAACAACTTCAAAAAAAGGCAGCTTAATGTCTGAATTATCACTTGCTTATATTTTCCATCATCAACAATTACTGGTTGACCAGAATCTCCAACTACCCAAAGTCGAAAAGTTAGCAAGTGATTTACTTTTCACTCATGATGAGCAGGTCATTGCACGTGACTTGCTTGCTGAGGAACCTATCCCCGAAGGCTTACAACTTGTCCCAATTCGCCAGCTTATTACCAGCTGGTCGAAAGAACAGTTTTTGCAAGCGAGCCGTGCTGTTCAATTACTTGAATGGCGACGTAACCATAAGTTTTGTAGCCACTGTGGACATCCGACAGAAGTTCATCCAACCGAATATGCAATGGTATGCCCTTCTTGTCGCTACCACCAATATCCTCGTGTAAACCCTTGCATTATTACCGTCATTACTCGTGGTGATGATGAAATCTTGCTGGCTAAGTCAGTTCATAACAAAACCAATATGTATGGTTTGATTGCAGGTTTTGTTGAGGTGGGCGAAACACTTGAAGAAGCAGTACAACGTGAAGCTTTTGAAGAAGTCGGTTTAAAACTCAAAAATATTCAGTATATGTCAAGTCAGCCTTGGCCATTCCCGAGTAACCTTATGGTTGCATTTCGGGCAGAATATGAGTCGGGTGAAATTAAGCTTCAAGAAGAAGAAATTGCAGATGCACAATTCTTCAAAATTGATCAATTACCTGAGATTCCGTTTAAAGGAAGTATTGCTCATTCAATGATTATGCAGATTACCCAAGCTGGGTAATCTGCCGTGTTTTAAACGAGACTCTCGTTTAAAACACTTCTTCGAGAAAATGTAAGATCGTTCTTTTCGTTCTGAAATAGTGGCTAATAAAGCTAGAAAGACTGGCCAAAATTGTAATATGTCCAGTTTTAGGAATCACAGCGATATGGCTGTGATTTCCACTCTGTCTTAAAGCCCGATCCAAATCCAACGTATTTTCTTTGCCGACAAGCTGATCATTTTCAGCCATGAGCAAGTAATGTTTAATACTATTTTGATTGACGAAATAGTATGGCATCACTTCTTGATAAGAAATACTTTGATCAAAAGCATCTTCGGCAAGTGGGTCACCCTTATAATCAAAATGATAAGGTCCAGCTAAACCGAAAATCGCCTTAATATTTCCTAAACATTGAATAGGATTTGGTTTTGGGTGATAAACAGCAGACATTACATTAAATGCCCCTGCTGAATGCCCCATAAGCACAACATTTTCTGTAGAAATTTCTAGTTTGTCTTGGTTTTGATGTAAATAATTCAGTGCCTGAGTCAAATCATCAACAAAACTCGGAAAAATATTTTTAGGAGCTAATTGATAGTTGATAACTGCAACGTCATAGCCTTCTTTAGCAAACGTCTCACCAATAAAAAGATAATCTCGCTTATTACCATGCTGCCAAGCACCACCATGTACAAAAACAATAAGAGGCTGATGTGCTAGTTTTTTAACAGATCGGTAAATATCCAAACGGTGACGCGGCTTTAGACCATAACGTACATTTGCGACCTGTTCAAAACCATCTTTTGGCGTAAAACGGTTTAAAGCAAAACTCCCCAAATCATAAAGGCGGAACTCTTTATAAAGAGTTCGCGCCTGTTCAATTTTACTTTGTAGTTGTTCAATCAGATTCATATATTACTGTGCATTCGAAGCTGGATCTGTTTGGTCAGGATCAATTGCAACAGGAGTTTGAACTGTTGGTTGAGCAATGACGTTATTAATAATTGGTGTAGTCGTTGCACTAGCAGTACTCGCCGCTGGCGCAGGTGCTAAATCAACGTTATCAATGAGTGTCACAATTTTGGTCACGTTACCAACATTTTGAAGCACATTATTTAAATCATTAATTTCAGCTGTATTTAAACGGCCCATTACATAAAGTACGCCGTCTTCGGTATGGACAAGTACTTTACTGTCCGATACAACTGGCGCTTTCATTAATAGAGCACGTGTATTTGCAGTTACACCAGCATCTTGCATGATCGTGTTATAGCTGACCTTATTACCCACGGTAATGTAGTTATGTACAGCTTTTACATCACTCATGGCTTTAAGATTGTCTTCTGCCAATTGTTTCAAGTATGGGTCTGGCACTTGTCCTGTTAATAAAACAGTACTATGGAAACTTTCGATATTAATACGTGATTGTTTAAAACGCTGATCAAGCTTATAGAGGTTAATATTCGCTGTACGTTTAATTGAAGAATCAATGAATACCTGACCTAAGCTACGTACACCACTATCTGTTCCGACTGGAGCTGTACCTGTTCCACCAGAAATAAAACTTGCGCAACCTGACAAACTTGCGACACAAAGCGCTGTTACAGCAATACGTTTCAACACTCCACCAGACTCCTATCAATCTCTTCTTGGCTTGATCATAAAACATCGGTTTTAATTTGCTCAAAAGAGTAATGAACTCTTAATCCAAAGTAAATGCATTTTCGATCCATTGCAGATCATAATGGAAATTTGAAAAGTCTTGCTGTACTGTTTTTGCAATTTTCTGTGGAAAATCAAAACAAATCACATCAAAACGACAATAAAAATCCTGATAAGATGGGTAGCGCTGTAAAAAACGCATCGCGGTTTTAATAATTTTCTTCTGCTTTGTTCTCGTTACCATTTCGCAAGCTTGTCCATAATTTCCTATAGTACGCGCTTTTACCTCGACAAAAACCAGTTCTTGTCCTCTTTTAACAATCAAATCCACTTCACCACGGCGTGAATGATAATTACTGGTTACCCATACATAGTTTTGCTTTTGCAACAGGTTTAAAGCCGTTTGCTCTGCCCATTTACCCAACTGCTGCGCTAATAGCATTCTTATCTTCCCCAAATTAAAAGTAGCACCACATATTTTGATGCTTAAATTATTTCGTTAAATCCACCCGTACTTTTTGATTTAAATTGAACAAATGAAAATCAGATCATTTTGGAAAAGCAAAGGTTGGCAGACATTGTTCACGCCCAAATCATAATTTCGGGTAAACTACCCCATTAAAATTGTTTATCTGTACGGAGTAAAACCAAATGAGTGCTCAGTTATTCGTTGTAGCCACCCCAATCGGGCACTTAGATGATATGACTTTCCGTGCAATTGATATTTTAAAATCAGTTTCTATTGTAGCTGCCGAAGATACGCGTCAATCAGCACAATTATTTAAGCACTATAATATATCGACTCAACTTACTGCATGTCATGATCACAATGAAAGTAATAAAATTGAGCAGTTAGTTCAAAAATTACTTGCAGGCGATGATATTGCTTTAATTAGTGATGCGGGTACACCGCTTATTAGTGACCCTGGTTTTAAGTTAGTTCGAGCTGCTCAAGAACATGGTATTAGGGTTGTTCCCGTGCCTGGCGCATGTGCTGCGATTGCCGCTTTAAGTGCAGTAGGCCTACCGAGTGATCGTTTTGGTTTTGAAGGATTTTTGCCATCAAAAGCTTCTCAACGTATTTCTCAATTAGAAAAACTCAAAAATGAAACTCAGACCTTAATTTTCTATGAAGCACCACACCGTATTTTAGAATGTGTAAAAAATATGGCTGAGGTATTTGGTGAAAACCGCCCTGTAGGTTTCGCACGTGAAATTACCAAAACCTTTGAAACCATCAAAAAAATGACTTTAAAAGATTTGGTCAGTTTTATAGAAAATGATCACAACCAAGAAAAAGGCGAAATTGTTCTTGTAGTTGGCGGTGCACCAGAAAAAACAGATCTGGAACAAGAAAAACTAGATGAGCTTTTAAAGCGCTTACTTCAAGATTTATCTGTTAAAGCGGCATCTCAACTGGCTGCTGATTTAATAGGAGTTAAGAAAAAAGTCGCTTATCAACGTGCGCTTGAGTTAACACAATCTTAATCTTTTGATTAAGCACAGTGATGAACAATAAATAGCCTTCATCATCACTGTGCATGAATTTTGCATAATAATATTAAAGATAAAAATAAGAGTATTTACATGAATGTACAGCTTGGAAAACTTGGGCCGCATGAAGAGTGTGAACTAGAATTACTACTTTCAGGCGAGAAACCCATCGCTTTGTTTTATGATCTATTACCTACCGAGTTTTTAGAGCATCTCGAGCAAGGTACTTTATCTATGCTGAGTAAAGATATTGAAACCTCTTTACCTTTACCATTTTCAATTATGCTGATCTATAAAAATGCTCCTTTAGCAGATTTAAATGAACTTGTGTTATGTATTGAAAAATCACTAAAGGAGACTCAACTCGAAGATCGCTTAGAACTTGACCGTAGAATCGGACAACTTTTAGGTTACTCAACACAAGATATAGAGTTTTATATTCAGCATGTTTCAAATTTTTATGCCCGCTCAGGGACTTAAATTTATCTCAATATCTTTTTTGCTGATTGAACAATTGTTTCAGTTAATACATCAAGTTGCTGTGACTGTCTTTTCCAGTGGTGCCAATATAAAGGAACATCAAGTTCGGCTTCAGGCATAATATCAACAAGTGTTCCATTTCCGAGTAGTGGCTGAACCTGCAACTCGGGCACCATGCCATAGCCTAAACCTAATTGAATTGCTTTGACGAAAGCATCTGTTGCTGGAATAAAACTATAAGGATAACTTTGCATCGGTAAACCGTATCCTTTTAGTAAGACCTCTGAATGCATTAAGTCTTTATGATTAAAAATAACTGCTGGTGCTTTTCTTAATGCGTCTCTATTCACTCCGGCACTAAACCATTTATTTACAAATTCAGCAGAGGCCAACATTTTATAACGCATTTTTCCTAGTGGTTGAGCTAAACAACCTGACATGACCTGCTCTTCTGCCGAAATACAGGCATTGACTTGTCCTGTCTCCAATAAAGTGTGCGTGTGAGATTGATCATCAATTTTTAGTTCTAAGACTATTTTTTCTTTAAAAAGTGTTTGCTGAATATTTGGTAAAAGCCAAGTAGCTAATGAATCTGCATTTGAAGCTAGAGCAATTTTATAAAATTCAGATTCTGATGATTTTCCCATCAAACCTTGTAATAAATTTTGCTCCATTAATCTCGTATGACGTAAATGTTGCAATAAAGTTTGCCCCGCTTGAGTGAGCACACAAGGGCGACCTCGTATAATTAGAATTTGTCCTAAATACTTTTCTAAAGCCTGTACGCGTAAGGACACTGCCGAGGGTGTAATATATAAATGCTCCCCTGCCGCATCAAAACTTCCCAATTCTGCGACTGCAAGAAAGGCTTCACATTGTTTGCTATCTAACATATCAAACCTAAATTTTTTTTAGCCAAACCTAAATATTCTTAATTTTACTTATTTCTTAATAAAAAGTCAGATAATTCCCATATCTGATTTTTTCACCTTATTGTTATGTTCTCTCTTAGTATATTTTTTAAAGGTTTCGGTATTGGTAGCGGGCTTATCGTAGCAATTGGAGCTCAAAATGCTTTTGTCCTCAAACAAGGGCTTAAACAGCAATATGTATTCTGGTTGTGTTTAATCTGCGCACTGTCCGACTCAATTTTAATTGCATGTGGTGTATTAGGTTTTGCAGAAATCATGACGGCATCACCTATCTTAATTACCGTGGCTAAATATTTAGGGGCAACGTTTTTATTCGTTTATGGTGTCAAAGCATTTTATGCTGCATTTAAGACTACCCAAAGTATGGACCTTGATAGCAGTCAAAAACAAACATTAACTCAAGCATTAGTGACCTGTCTTGCCTTTACTTGGCTTAATCCTCATGTCTATTTAGACACTATTGTTCTGATTGGTTCAGTTGCAACTCAGCTTGAAGATAAAGTGAGTTTTGCTTTGGGCAGCATTCTTGCCTCTTGGGTTTTCTTTTTTAGTCTGGGCTATGGTGCAAGATTATTAAAGCCACTATTTACCAATCCTAAAGCTTGGAAAATTTTAGATTTCATTATTGGTTGCGTTATGTGGAGTATCGCTATAACCCTCTTGTTTTAACGGCTTAAAATTAAAAAAGGATCATAAAAAGATCCTTTTTTATTACTCTTTAGTATTACGCTTCACTGGCAACTATAACTCTTGCCTGTTTTCTTTCTTGTTGTGACTGTTTTATAACAGCATAGCCAGAAGATACACCCAAGTATGCAATGACAAAGGCAACAAATAAATCGGGAAATACACTGCCTGTTCCAAATACCCCAACCGCCGCTAAAATTACAGCAATATTAGCAATTGAGTCATTTCTACTGCACAACCAAACAGAGCGCATGTTGGCATCACCATCACGAAATGCATAAAGCATAAGCGCCACAGAAACGTTAGCAATTAGAGCCATTACACCAATTGCCCCCATCACCATTGGTTCGGGTGAAACACCATAAAAATACGACCAGACCACTTTCGCAATGACAAAAACACCGAAAGCCGCCATCGTTATTCCTTTAACTAATGCCGCTGTCGCACGCCAATATAAACTCATCGAAAGAACGACTAAAGATAGTGCATAGTTTGCTGCATCTCCGGCGAAGTCCAGTGCATCTGCCCAAAGTGAAACAGATTGGGCCTTATAACCTCCCAATATTTCTACCACGAACATTAAGGCATTGATTACAAGTGCAATCCATAAAGCTTTTCTAAAACGCGGACTCATTTTCTTTGAAGGAGAACATGTTGAAGCACAACCACATCCAGCCATTTTATTTCCTCAAAAACTCTTTTATAGTGATTAAAAACCCTCGAGTAGCTCCAGAGTCAAGTCTTATGAGTTTTTCTATTGGTCAATTATCAAAAAAAGCGGATATTCCAATTGATACGATCCGTTATTACGAAAAAGTAGGTGTACTTGATCGCATCCAACGTTCAGAAAATAATTATCGTGTTTATACCGAACAAACACTTGCAGACCTTTTATTTATTAAGCATTGCCGTGAATTAGATATTTCACTAAGTGATATTAAAATATTAAAAGAAATGAAAACTCAGCCTAAACAGGCCTGCACAGAAATTGATAATTTAGTCGATAAATACTTAAAAGAAGTATCAGAAAAAATCGAACGATTATTACTTTTAAAAGAATCTTTAATTGATTTAAAACAGCATTGCTCTACCAATCGAACAGTAGATGAATGCGGGATCCTGAGAGAACTGCAAAACTCGCTTTAAAAATAAAAAAAGCATCACTCATGTGATGCTTTTTAGGATTAATGGTCGCTATGTTCATCTGGAGGAACTTCAGTAATTCTCCCCCCTCGAGCTAAAAATGCGGCAACTTCATCTTCCAGCGCTTGGCGCTGTTTTTGCTTAGCAGTCACAGTCAGTGTTTCTGCCTCAGCAATATCAGTATCATTAATACTGCTTGCTTCTTCATCAGCTGCACCGCTTTCAGCTGCTTTCGCTTCATCTTCATCTACAGCAGAATCTTCTGCATCTTCATAATCATTGATATCTGACATTTTTCACTCCCCAGAATGATTTCTATTGCATCATCGCTATGGTCCCAAGACCTCAGAAATTTAGCAATCTCTTTGCATTTAGCAAAGAGCCAAATTGGTCAAATGTGTATCTTTTTCAACCCAATTGGTAATGATATATAAATGATTGCTTAAAAAATATCTACTGATATTTATTTAGACCAGTAGAGCATAAACTTCGTAATTATTTTAACGACTATACTGGGTGTTTTGTAAAGACCCTAAACCGTTTGCTTGTTGCATAAAACGCTCTTTTAAGAAGGAAATTTGTTCAACCTGCTTGAGTCCCACATTCCGAGCCCAGATAAATGGAAATAGCTCACTACTTTCCAACCAGCCAATTGCCGACATGCTATGCATCATTGCATCATTTTGGCCTTTACGGCGATGCTCATAACGCAACAATGTCTGTTCATTTGCCCATACGCCACGCGCTAAGTCATGTAGTAATGCATCACAGAGTACAGCTGCATCTAAACAACCAATATTTACGCCTTGTCCAGCAAGTGGATGAATCACATGTGCTGCATCCCCAATTAAAGCTAAACCAGCTTTCACATACTGTTTTGCAGCGCGCGCTTTGAGCGGGAATTGGGCTCTTGAACGTACATCTAATACTTCACCCAACATATGTTGGCTTTCACGAGTTAAAAGCTGCATAAACTCATGATCGGTTAAAGCAGAATATTCATCGGCATAATCATCAGGTAGTGTCCAGACAATTGACTGCCAGTAGCCATTTTCATTTTCTTCAAGACTTGCCATTGGCAAATATGCTAAAGGCCCTGTAGGTAAGAAAATTTGCCGAGCAACATGATTGTGGGGTTTAGATGTTTTAATGGCACAACTAATCGCTGCTTGCTTGTAATCTAAGACATCTAGGTCAATAAAGGCCTGTTCTCGTACAAATGAATTGGCACCATCTGCACCAATCAGCAGTTTTGTTTTAAGTGTCGTACCATCTGTCAATTGAATATGCCAACAACCAACACCTTGCTCAATGCGAGTCACACGAACTTGAGTACGATAGTCTGTTAACTGCTCAAGCATTTTTTGTTGAATAGCAACATTCAACACACTTGGCTCAACCATAGAACCCAAGGTCTGTTCTGGCATTGGTCTTTGTACGGACTCGTGACCAAAATTAATTTCACCATAGCCATTCAGATTCCACACTTGCATGCCTGTATATGGCATTTGACGTGCTAGATCATCCCAAATATTGACAGTTTTAAGTAAATGAATGGTCGCTTGGCTCAGTGCTAAAACACGTGGGTTCATCACACTTAGTGTTTTTTCAACATCCAGTACAGGAGCAGCATCAAGCACAGTAGGCTGTACCCCACCTTGAGCAAGTAATAAAGCTGTTAAACCACCAACCAATCCACCACCAACAATGACAACATCTAGTACTTCACTCATGCCTTTAACCCCATTGCATAGTTCGCTACCAGTGGTTTAACACCTGGAATGACATCAAATGCAATTAATCCCGTATTACGAATTAATTTTAATAATGGATTTTGGTTACTAAAACCACGAACCACGGTGTCACAGAACTTAATCACTCGTTGTTGATCTGACAAACGAGCTTGTTCATAAGCCAGTAAATTATCTGGGTTACCAATATCGTCAGAAGCGGTTAGCTGGTTCACTAAATACCGTACTAAAACATCCGCATCACGTAGACATAGGTTAAAACCTTGTCCTGCAACAGGATGGATTGTATGCGCTGCATTCCCCATTAAAATAACGCGTCCGACAGCTTGTTTATGTGCGAGCACTTGTGAAAGCGGATAACTAAAGCGTTTGCCGGTTTTTTCAAATTTACCAGCTCGGTCACCGTAAGTTTGTTGTAACGCACTTAAGAAATGCTGATCATTTTCATCGCCTAACCACTCACTTTCAGTGCCTTTTTTAACAGGCCATACAACCGAACGGCGATATTCGCCCGGTAAAGGCAACAAAGCTAAAGGACCTAATGCACTAAAACGCTCAAAACCTACTTGCTCATGGGGTTTTGAAGTCTGAACGGTAGTGACAATTGCAACCTGATCGTAATCATGAACATCAACACCGACGCCAATTGCCTGACGACAAAAAGAGTCACGTCCATCTGCGGCGATTAGTAGTTTTGATTCAAGTTTTAAAACCTCATCATCACGTTTGGCCTCAATATGTACTTGCTCAGCATCTTGAGTTAAAGCAGTCACTTGAACGCCATCAATTAGCTCAATCAAAGGCTGCTGACGTACTTGAGTCAATAAAACACGACCCAGCCAAGCATTTTCAATCACCTGTCCAAAACTTTCGACTTTTTCTTGTTCTGCAATTAAACGCGCCTTACCAAAACTGCCTTGTTCAGTAATGTGAACTTGTAAAATTGGAGTCGCGTGCTGCTGTAATGCATCCCATAACTCCAGCTTCTGATAAATCTGGACGCTACGACGCGATAAAGCCGTATTACGCGCATCGAAACTGGAATGATAAGGGGCAACATTTTGATCATCATAGTTTGGGTATTTCACAGCTTCTAATAGCTTTACTGCAATATTAGCCTTCGCCAGCATGAGTGAAAGACTAAGTCCAACCATTCCCCCACCTACAATAATCACTTGTTGTTGCATCGAGTTGTGCTCCTTTGGCGAATACGTTTAATTATGATTTAGCTTGCGCCATTAAATGTTCAATATCTGCAATATTTTTAACTACATCAGCAGTTAAAACTCGTGGACCTTTTGATGTTGCGACCACATCATCTTCAATACGAATACCAATACCACGCCATTTTTTATCTACAGTTTCATCGTCTGGTGCAATGTATAGGCCGGGTTCAACGGTAACGACCATACCTTCTTCATATTGACGCCAGTCTTCACCTTTTTTGTAAGACCCGACATCATGTACATCCATTCCTAACCAATGGCCTGTACCATGCATATAAAATTGACGGTATGCTTCGGTTTCGATAAGTTCGTTAACATCACCTTTGAGTAAGCCTAAAGCAACCAAGCCTTCAGTTAAAATTTTAACGGCTACTTCGTGAGGCTCACGGTACGAATTGCCAATGTGTACTGCATCAATCGCTGCATATTGAGAAGCCAATACAACTTCATATAATGCTTTTTGTTCAGCACTAAACTTACCATTGACCGGAAAAGTACGGGTAATATCTGAGGCATAGAACTCATATTCGCATGCCGCATCAATTAAGACTAAATCACCGTCTTTAAGAGGTTGGTTATTTTCAACATAGTGCAAAATACAGGCATTAGCCCCACCACCAACAATACTGTTATAAGATGGGACACAGCCGTTTTGCCCAAATATATAATTGAGCTCGGCTTCAAGCGCATATTCCATCATACCTGGCCGCACCATCTGCATCGCACGAGTATGTGCCTTAGCACTAATTTTTGAAGCAGTTTGCATCAGCTCAAGTTCTTGTGGTGACTTGATTAAACGCATTTCATCGACAATACGGTCGAGCTGTACCAGTTGAGCTGGAGCACCTTGATGTCGATGCTCAGCATCTGCTTTTTTAATCCACTGGCTCACTCGTGCATCAAACGCAGCATTTTGCCCAATCCGATAATAAAGGCGTTCTTTATTTAATAACTTTTCAATAATTTCTTCATCAAGCAGATCAATTGCATAGGCTTCATCTGCATCATAGTCTTCGATTGCACCGTCAATTCCGGCACGGTAACCATTCCAGATTTCCATCTCGCGGTTACGTTCACGGCAAAAAAGACTATAGCTATAGTCAGTTACATCCTCAAAAGTTTCAATAACTGCAACTGCCTCAGGCTCAGTAAAGCCCGTCAAATAGAAAAAACTACTATCGGCACGGAATTTATAATCCGCATCACGATTACGATACATCTCCTCACGCGTTGCAATAATTGCAATACTGTTAGGACCCATTTTTTCTGCTAAACGGTCTCTACGATGTTGAAAATCAGCTTGAGGCAATTTCATAATGATCTACTTGATTTAGAATTTTAAAGTCAAAAAATAAAATACAACCAATAACACATCGCCTCAATTAGCTTGGACGATGTGGTGTGAACATTTCTACAATATTCTGATCTGTACCTAGAGCCGCAGTTTTACTTTTTGCATGAAAGTTTTTCAATAATGAACTTTCAGCTACAGTGATTTTTTTTCTACCAATCGACAAGCTCACAGGGATTAAGCGTACAAATTCATACAATTCTTCGTAACTGCTTTCGCCTTCCTCATCATTGTCAGAATCTTCAAATTCAACTGCTGCAACATCTTGAAGGTGTTCAATCAATTCACGCTCATCACTACGAACATGACCCGACGCCAAACCGAAACCTAACACAACACCTGCACACCAATCAGATAGTGCTTGCACACGCTCTTGAAGTAAATGTTCATCATCTGGAAGCATTGGTAGATAATCTAATTCATCTTCAGATAAAGCATGAACCACATCTTCTGCTTCGTCAGTCAAAAGCGCTAAAGCATCTTCACTTAACTCTGGCACATTAAGGGTTGTTAAAATTTGTGACCATTCTTCACGCGTAGGCGCTTCTGTCACACAAACAATACCTGTTAATAGACCATGTAACTCACTAGGGCTTGAAATTTCTTCAATTCCTTCAAAATGAGCGTTCCAATCTGTCCAGCCTGAAATATCGTCTTGCATTCGTTTATCCAATCTCTATACTTTGTATATATTACCTTTGATTGCAATTCTGTGCGACCTCGTTATGTTAGAACAATTACAGCGGCTACAAGCGCATATTAGCGTTTTAAAAACACGCTTACATCATTTAGAGAGTGAACATGCGGCACTCTCGGAAGCTAAAGAACTGGCTGAAACAGAGCATCACGCACAAGTTGTGCAAAAAAATAGTATTATCACTAAAAAACAAGAGGAAATTGAGTCGGTAACTGAGCAACTTTCTCAGCTAAAAGGCCAATTTCAACAATTGAATCAAGATGCTAACACACTTGCCGAACGTTATAGCCGATTAGAAAAAAGTACGACTGATTTGAAAAATCGTTTTCAAGAAATTCTTGCAGAACGAAATGAATTACGTGTTGCAAAAGAGAAGTTACAAGCTCACCAGCGTCAAACCCAACAAGAGCTGCATGATTTACAACAAGATCGTGACCGTTTGTTACAAAAAAATGAGCTTGCCAAATCAAAAGTTGAAGCCATTATTCAGCGTTTAGGAATTTTAGGCACTGCTCAAGATCAACACGCTCAAGAAATCCAGCAACTTGCCCATCCTAATGCTGAAACTGGTGAGGAGATCCAATCATGAGTGAACAAGTCATGGTAGAGCTTAGGCTGATTGAGCAAACTTTTAGACTCGCGACTACCTCAGATAAAAAAGATGAACTTGAACGCGCAGCACAACTTCTCAATGAGAAATTTAATGACATGCGCCGTAGTGCCCCACGTGTTGAGCACAACAAACTAGTCATTATGGTCGCTCTACAGTTAACTCAAGAAGTGCTAAGCCTTAATAAATCTTTGCAGGAATACACTCACTGTGAACGCCTACTGCAAGCGATTTTAGAAGATGTGGAACAGGTTATTTAACAAGCTTTGATTACCACAAAATGCCTTGCTCTATAAATCATAGATGCAAGGCTTTTTTTATTTTGACTATCAACTACAGTTGAATATCGTTTTATCCACGTTCAATGTACAAAGCTTCATCAAACGCAAACTAAGTTTACAGTTCCATAGACTCAAGTGATTGCCAACATAGTCAGATCGGTTATACTTAAGCTATCTCTGGGATGTTCGCCAGCGGGTCTATTCCCCTGCCGATACTTAAACTTATGGATTGCGTTCTGTATATTTAGAGTGTATGCCTACCTTCGAGTAGGAAACCCAGCAAGTATACGTCGCGTCCACCTTGAACTCATCGGGTTCAGGGTAACGACACATGCAGCGGCATCTTCGGAGCATTTACTTTTAACTAAATAATAAAATTTCAAATATTTATTTTAATTTGCCTTTCAATACAGACCTGTCGGTACGATCTTTTTCTCAAGCATTCAATAAGCATCACATTATTATTTTAGAGATGAATAAGTCTCTGCATTCAAAATTACTTTTCTTTTCTACTCAGGCATTCTTGATACCAAGCTGTTTGAAAATCTTCTATCGCTTTTCTTTTAAAGAAGCTGGTCTTGAATACTTTGGTTGAGTAAGCAGAAGTAATTAAATCTTGATAAAGTTTTTTTGCCTTTGGATCTTCAAGACTATTCGCTATATGCTGCAATTCTTCAGATGGGACTTTTTGTTGACGCGCTTCCATGACAGTATAAGAAACTTTCTTTACCACATTACAAATTTCGGGGTCATTTACACTTTCATCGGCATAACAGCCAAAAGCTAAAAAACTAAGAAAAAATAATTTAAATCTCATATACCTACCTTATTTTTATAGCTTTGAATTAATTACAGAATTTTATTATTAATAAAGAAATAGGAAATTGATCCCTATTTCTTTTAAAGGTTTTTATGCTGGATTAATCACATAAAAATAAATAATTAGACCTACTAAAACGGTTGAAGCGATCGTTAAGTATGTACCAACTGTATTAAAACTCTGTAAAAACTTTAAGATTTCCATATCTAAATCCCCTAAACTTTCACTTATAAAGATAGAAGAAAATTTATCACAACTCAATAATGCCAATCAATTCACATTTATCTGATTTTTTGAGATTAAAATCAAAACAAACTTATTGAGTGCATCTAATCGCAAAAGCATCCTTATAGTAGTCAGTCGCACTTTTCAAATCCGCTAATAATTTGTCTTCGGTATAAGGTTTAGGCGAAATTTTTATTAAGGCAGGCATATATTGGGTCTTATAAACTTCTGGATAGTCATGACATAAGATTTTGACTTTAATTTCTTGCGGTGTATTCGGGTTATCTAGTTGATCTAAAAACTCTCCTATTTTACGATCTGATTCTTCAAATTGAGCTTTATAATCAACTTCCGCCGCTTCGGGTTCGGCTTGTTTCGTACATCCACCAAGTAGCAGACCAGCACTTATTGTAATGGTTAAAATTTTCAACTTCATAGGCTTAACAATTCTGCATTAATCTTTTAAATATACTTAACCTTATTAAATGTAAAGAAATACTGACAATACGTAAAGAAATAGAATTTTTAATACTTAAACACAATAGATCAGATCAATTTATGACTTTTGGTCTAACGAATTTAAGTTATTTTCGAATTACCCTTCTATTTCCATAAAGCTGTCGAAAAATAGGTATAATTTTGCACAACTGATCTTTAATCTTAGTTAGATTTATACATGAATGAACTCAGCTTTATTAGAAAAAATTTAAGATCTAAAAGACGTTCTTTAAGTTCATTTGAGCAAAAACAAGCTCAGCTTGATGTTCTTCATCATTTAAATACCCTGCCTATTTTTCATTCTTCCAAAAAAATTGGTTTATATTTGCATGCCTTTGGAGAAGTTCACACAGAGCTTCTCATAGAATTATGTTTTAAAAAAAATAAGCAGGTTTATTTGCCGATGATTTGTTCTATGAACCAGCGTTTGGTCTGGGTAAAAATATCTAAAAACCAATATATAAACCGACGTTTTTCGCATCACCCATTGGGAATGAAAGAACCGATGGCCACTAGAGCAAAACATGTTTCATCAATTGATTTATTGATCATGCCACTTCTGGCATGCGACCGATATGGTACGCGTATTGGCATGGGAGGTGGTTATTATGATCGTACCTTGGCAAGTGCAAAACACAAACCTTATCGTTTAGGGTTAGCTCATCAATTTCAATTTATCGAACATACTTTAAAACGTCAGAGTTGGGATCAGCCATTAGATGCTTTACTCACACCTCAACGTGTTTATTATTTTAAAAGATAATATTTATATAAAAACTAATAAAATTTAGTCATATAAAACCAGTTTTTTTACTTTTATGTCTTTCAAAATCATAAAAGTAACCACCCTAAAGATGGTTACTTTTACGTGACAGACCGTTTCACCAATTTATATTACCACCTCTATTAGGCACCAAACATTGAATAAGTTGTGAATTATTGTTAACCATATAATGTCTATAAATCGCCCGTAAAATGATTGTTTTCTATTCATAAACATTTTTTGTGATATGAATATTTATAATTATTAAGCTAAATTACTTAGCATTAATACAAAATTTTATTCTTCTTAAGAATTAATCTCTTGATTCATAACATTTTTAAAAAAAAGTTGACTAAATTAGTCCTTTTTTCCATATTTTCTCTAGTGAGGCCCTTGTAATTTTTAAAATACACATCACTATAAAAAACATGGCAACCTCGTTGTCACTCATTAGGAGTGCCCATGTCTGAACTTATTATGAATGAAAAAACTGACTTAGAGCCTCAGGTTCCAAGTGTATTACCACTTTTAGCGTTGCGTGATGTTGTGGTTTACCCACACATGCAAATTGCGTTATTCGTGGGTCGTGAAAAATCGATCAATGCAGTTGATGTGGCTCGTAACAGTGACAATTTAGTATTTGTAGTTGCGCAAAAAGATTCGCTTACAGAAGAAATTGATCACGATAACCTTTATCAGTACGGAACTGTCGCTAAGATTGTTCAAGTCGTAAATCATGAGAATGATGAAAACTGCATTAAAGTACTTATTGAAGGTTTACATCGCTCTAAACTTGAAAAGATTATCGATGAAGATAGCCATTTGACTGCTGAACACAGCTTAAGTCCAATGACAATTAACGTAGATAAAGCTACTCAAGAAACTCGTTTGCAAGAGTTACGTACTTTATTTGCTCAATATGCTGAAGCAAAATTACGTAATGCACGCGAACTCGTTGCTGCAGCTAATAAAATTGAAGACTTGCTACAACTCATGTTCTTCGTAGCAACACGTGTGCCTCTAAATATTGAAATTAAACAGAAGTTTTTAGAGCACGATGAGTTCGAAGCACATTTGCAAGAGCTTATGAGCTACTTGGTAAATCAATCTGCTGAACAGCAAATTGAACAAACTTTGCATGACAGCGTAAAACGCCAAATGGAAAAAAATCAACGTGAATACTTTCTAAATGAAAAAATGAAAGTCATTCAACGTGAACTTTCTGACATGAATGGCGGTGCTGAAGATGACGTTGCTGAAATAGAGAAACGTCTTGCTGAAGCTGATTTACCTGAACACGTACGTAAAAAAGCTGAAGCTGAGTTCCGTAAGCTTAAAGCAATGCAACCTGCGTCTAGTGAAGCAGCTGTTGTACGTAACTATCTAGAAGTAATTTTAGATACACCGTGGAATAAAGCGAGCAAAGTGAGTATTAACCTTGCGAAAGCACAGGAAATTCTCGATACAGATCATTACGGCTTAGATGACGTAAAAGACCGTATTGTTGAATACTTAGCTGTTCAGTCACGTGTTAAAAAGCTCAAAGGTCCGATTCTATGTTTAGTAGGCCCTCCTGGTGTAGGTAAAACTTCACTTGGTGAGTCTGTCGCGAAAGCAACTGGCCGTGAATTTGTTCGTATGGCACTTGGTGGTGTACGAGACGAAGCTGAAATTCGTGGTCACCGTCGTACTTATATTGGTGCGATGCCAGGTAAAATCGTGCAATCTTTAACAAAAGTTGGCGTGAAGAACCCATTGTTCTTACTCGACGAAATTGACAAGATGGCACAAGACTACCGTGGTGATCCTGCTTCTGCATTGCTTGAAGTATTAGATCCATCACAAAACAGTAAGTTCAACGATCACTATTTAGATCTTGATCTTGACCTATCTGAAGTGATGTTCATCTGTACTGCAAACAGTATGAATATTCCAGAAGCCTTGCTTGACCGTATGGAAGTTATTCGTCTACCGGGTTATACCGAAGATGAGAAAGTTAACATTGCTGAACGTTACCTTGTTCCAAAAGCAATTAAGAACAATGGTCTACGTCCAAAAGAGTTAACAATTCATGAAGAAGCGATTCGTGACATTGTTCAACGTTATACACGTGAAGCCGGTGTACGTAGTTTAGAACGTGAAGTGTCTAAAATTGCGCGTAAAGTGGTAAAAGAAGCAGTAAGTAAAAAGTCTAAAAACTTACAACTTGATGTGACTTCTGCCAATCTTCCAGAATACTTAGGTCCACATAAGTTTGACTTTGGTATCGCAGAAGATGAAGCACAAGTAGGACGCGTAAATGGTCTAGCTTGGACATCTGTAGGTGGTGAGTTACTTACCATTGAAGTTGCAGCTGTTAAAGGTAAAGGTAAATTCATTACGACTGGTTCACTCGGTGACGTAATGAAAGAATCTATTACTACAGCAATGACTTTAGTGCGTACACGTGCCGATGAATTAGGTATTGAAGCTTCTCGTTTTGAAGAAACTGATGTACACGTTCACTTACCTGAAGGTGCAACACCAAAAGATGGTCCATCTGCTGGTTTAGCATTAACAACTGCGCTTGTATCAGCATTTACAGGTATTGCAATTCGTCCAGATATTGCAATGACTGGTGAAACAAGCTTAGGTGGTCGTGCAATGCGTATTGGTGGCTTAAAAGAAAAACTTCTTGCGGCACACCGCGGTGGAATAAAACTTGTATTTATTCCTCAAGACAACGTACGAGACTTAGCAGAAATTCCTGCTAATGTTAAAGAAGGTTTGGAAATCAAAGCTGTGAAAAGTATTGATGACATCTTACCTTTAGCATTAGTTTCGATGCCAAAGCCTTTACCTAAAACACCGATTGTAAAACCGGTGGAAGGCTCAAAAGCAGCACGCCACTAATTAAAAATATAGAAAAAGAGAGCTTCGGCTCTCTTTTTTTTGTTACACAATTTGATTGAAAAATATCCAACCATCCTCATAATAGGTAATAAGAGTATTTAAATAAATGAGTACTCTTAACTATCTAATTCTTAGATAGCCTTGTTTTATTCTCTATGATCATCTGAACTCCAGACAGATGATCATTTGATCGCAGTCCAACACTGTTTTTTGGACTGCGTTTTTTATGCCAGCTTTTTAGATCGTCAGATGCTTTCATTCCTCAGGTATAATGCGCCAGCTGTTTTTGAATGAATAGATAACATGAAAATTCGTATTCTGACCATTGGTCAAAAAATGCCTGCTTGGGTTCTTACTGGTTTTGAAGACTATTTCAAACGCATCCAACCTTTTGTTCAAACCCAAGTTATTGAACTACCTATGGCCAAACGTGGTAAGAATGATTCAGAAGCGGATATTTTAAAGTATTGCCAAATTGAAGGCGAAAGTATTTTAAATGCTTTAAAACCGAATGAAACGTTAATTGCTCTTGAAGTTGGTGGTCGGGAACTAAGTACAGAAAAATTAGCTGATACAATGAAACAATGGATGCTTGAGGGTAATGATGTAGCTCTCGCGATTGGCGGTCCAGATGGTTTGTCAGATCAGGTACGTAAAGCTGCCGCTTGGCATTGGTCACTTTCAAAACTTACGATGCCCCATCCTTTAGTACGTGTTTTATTAATCGAGCAACTATATCGGGCGATGAGTATTAATCACAATCATCCTTATCACCGTGCATAAAAAGAACAAACGTTTCATTTTAAGAACAATCCGTTGAAATCAGGATACTTTTAACATGTCCTGATTTTGGCATAATGACTATTATTCTGCTTTTCAACTCAGGTGTAATGAAATGGAACTACAAACCCTTCCCGGACTGTTTATTTCTCATGGTTCACCCATGCTTGCACTTGACCCAGAACAAGTGGGACCTGCTCTACACCGTTTAGGCACAAATCTTCCTATACCTAAGGCAATCATTGTGATGTCTGCGCACTGGGAAAGTAAAGCACTTGAAGTGAGCATTTCGACTCGTCCTGAAACGTGGCATGATTTCCGTGGATTTCCTAAAGAATTATATGAAATTCGCTACAGTGCGCCTGGCGAACCAGCATTAGCAGAAGAAATCTTAAAACTATTGGCAGATGCTCACTTTGTTGCACATGCCAATAGTACACGTCCTCGCGATCATGGTGTATGGATGCCTTTATTGCATATGTACCCAGATGCAGACATTCCTGTAGTTGAAATTTCTTTACCATCAAATTTAAGTGCACAAGAAATTTATCGTATAGGACAAACACTCGCCCCTTTACGTGACAAACAAATTTTACTCATTGGTTCGGGAAGTATTACTCATAATCTCGCAGAGTTATCTTGGCAAGGAGACAACTCTAAAGTTCCTGAATGGGCTTCGACTTTTAGAAATACTGTCGTTAATAAGCTTTCCCATCAAGATTATGATGGAGTTTTAGACTGGCAATCACTGCCTTACGTAAAACGCAACCACCCTACGCTTGAACATTTTGCACCTTTGTTTTTTGCTATGGGTACAGGCAATCGCTTTACGATTGTTCATAGTAGCTTCACAATGGGCTCATTAGGAATGGACATCTATCGTTTTGATTAATTATTAAGAAATACCCCGTTTTGCGGGGTATACCATTATTTTTGTTGAAAATTAGAATAATTTACAAACTTATACATTTTAAAAACCGAAACAATCAAATGTTTACATTTTCTTTTTTTAAGAATGTTTTAAGCTTATTACTGTTGTTTTTTTACTTGAAGTTTTTAAATGAAAATTAAATATTTAATTCTTACGTTATTACCTTTTTCTTTGATGGCGTGTCAAACAGTTACTAATACTCCTGCTCCAGTTGTTTCTGAGCAACAACAAAACCTTGCAACCACTTTAGGTGAATATGCATGGACTTATCAAAATGTAAAAGCTTCTAAGCCACTTATTCTTAACTTTAATGCAGATGGTAAATTAGCAATCAATACAGGTTGTAATGGCCAAGGCGGTACTTGGAAAGTTGAAGGTAACCAACTTGTTACTTCTAATCTTGTTTCAACGATGATGGCTTGCCAAGATGATTTAATGAAACAAGAACAATTGTCGAATAGCATCTTTAACGAAGCAAAATTACCAATCGAAATTAGCAACACTAATGGTCAGGTGATTTTAACGGTGACAGATAAAGCTGGTCAAAAACACATTTTCCAAGGTCAAAAAGCAGTTAATACTCAAGCTTTAACAGATTACTCTTGGTCATATCAGCCTGAAAATACTAAAAAGCCAATCGTTCTTAACTTTACAAATGATCGTTTATCTATCGCAACAGGTTGTAACCGCCAAGGAACAACTTGGAAAGTTGAAAATAATACGATTGTAACAGCTGACGTAATGTCGACGATGATGGCATGTGAACCTGCTTTAATGAAACAGGAACAGTTCTCTAGCAGCCTCTTCCAAAAACGTGCAATTCCATTTGAACTCAATACTACAAATGTTGATCAACCAACATTGACAGTATCTGATGCTCAAGGCCAGAAATATACTTTCACTGGTAAAATGACACCTGAAGCAAAATATCAATCTGAAGGAAAAACAGTTTTCCTTGAAGTAGCTCCAGAAACTAAATCTTGTACTGGTGTTGCGCCACAAACTTGTATGCAAGTTCGTGAAATTAAATATGATGACAAAGGCGTTAAAACTTACGCAGACAAAAACTGGTCATTATATTACGGTCAAATCGAAGGTTTTGAACACAAACCAGACCAACGCGTAATTTTGCGTGTAAAACGTTTTGAAGTGAAAAACCCAGCTGCAGACCAATCTAGTCAAGCAGATGTATTAGATATGGTTGTAGAACAAGAGTTAGTTAAAAAACCTAAAAAATAAGTTTTTAGACTAAAAAAATCCGATGCTTATGCATCGGATTTTTTATTTCTATCTTAGAAAATACCTTGAGCAAGCATTGCATCAGCAACTTTTACAAAACCTGCAATATTGGCACCGTCTACGTAGTTCACAGTACCGTCTTCTTTAGTACCATATCTTACACAGTTGGCATGAATGTCTTTCATGATTGCATGTAAGCGTTCATCGACCTCAGCATGGGTCCAGCCTAAACGAATTGCATTTTGAGACATTTCTAAACCAGAAGTTGCCACACCACCCGCATTAGATGCTTTACCTGGCGCATACAAAATTTTAGCTTCAATAAAATGTTCAACTGCTTCAAGTGTAGATGGCATATTAGCGCCTTCAGCTACACAAATGACACCGTTAGAAATAAGTGTTTTAGCGTCTTCACCTGTTAATTCATTTTGTGTAGCACATGGCAAAGCAATATCAACAGGAATATTCCAAGGCGTTTTTCCTTCAAAATATTCAAAACCATGTTTAGACGCAAACTCGGAAATACGACCACGTTTAACGTTTTTCAGTTCCATCACTTCAGCAAGTAACTCATCTGTAAAACCATTTTTTAAATAAACTGTGCCGTTTGAGTCCGACAAGGTAATAACTTTTGCTCCTAAGAACATCGCTTTTTCTGCTGCATATTGTGCGACGTTACCAGAGCCTGAAACTGAGACAGTTTTACCAGCAAAAGATTGTCCACGGGCTTTTAGCATTTCTTCTGCGAAATAAACCGTACCATAACCAGTTGCTTCAGGACGCATCAAGCTACCACCAAATGAAATTCCCTTACCAGTAAAAACACAAGCGGTGTCGTTACTCAGCTTTTTCATCATGCCTGCCATATAACCGACTTCACGTGCCCCTACGCCAATATCACCCGCAGGAATATCCGTATTTGGTCCTAAATGACGGTAAAGCTCAATCATGAGTGACTGACAGAATCGCATAATTTCAGCATCAGATTTACCTTTAGGATCAAAATCTGAACCACCTTTCCCACCACCCATTGGCAAAGTCGTCAGTGAGTTTTTAAAAGTTTGCTCAAAACCTAAAAATTTTAAAATTGATAGATTGACCGATGGATGGAAACGCATTCCACCTTTGAATGGACCAATTGCTGAATTGTATTGAACACGGAAAGCACGGTTAACTTGAGTCTGGCCTTGATCATCCATCCATGAAACACGGAATTGAATCACACGCTCTGGTTCAACCAAACGTTCTAGCAATCCCTGCTCTGCATATTCCGGATTTTTTTCAATAAATGGCCACAAACTCGTCATAACTTCTTCGACAGCTTGTAAGAACTCAGGTTGATGCGGATCACGCGCTTGCACGTAATTCAGGAATTCATTCAGGTTGTTGTATTTCAATGCACGGTCCTCAGCATAGTAATGAATTAAATTGGTGCAATACATATTTAAATGCATCATTTAGCAGCAAAATATTAAATCCCTTTCCATCAATTTTAACAATACTTATTTTAAATTATTTTATTTATCTTAATTATCAAAAACTTACTTTTATAAAAACTACTTAAAAATAAGAAATAGTCATTAATCTTTTCATTTTTGTTGATCTATTATTGTGCAATATTAGCTACATTTTAGGTCAATCAAAAAGCCAATAAATTCGTTAAAATCCATTGACCTTACTTAGGTTTTTCTTCATTATCGCATCGTTTTAACCAAGCTATTTGCCCACTATGAATTCATCTATTTCTCTCATACGCGAGATTGATGCGTTATTACCACAGACTCAGTGTGGTTTATGTGGACATCGTGATGGATGTCTACCCTACGCAAAGTCGATTGCTGAAGGTGAAGAAGCAAATAAATGTGTTCCAGGTGGTCAGCCTGTAGCCGATGCACTCGCAAATCTATTAAATCGTCCTGTGTTAACCGCTGAAACTAGCGTATGGCCTGTACAAGCCGATGGTCGTCCCCAGCGAATGAAAGCGATTATTCGGGAAGATGAATGTATTGGTTGCACCAAATGTATTAGTGCTTGCCCTGTAGATGCTATTATTGGAAGTGGTAAGCTCATGCATACCATCTTGACTGACTTATGTACAGGTTGTGAGTTATGTATTCCACCTTGTCCGGTAGATTGCATTGATTTGGTCGAAGACACGCAAGCATTACCAAATGAGCAACAGCGTATCGCTGAACAAAATGATTTAAGACAACGTTATTACGCTCACATTCAGCGAGAAGAAAAGCGTCGTACTTACCGTAAAGGGCCTGTAGTACGCGCTGAAATTGATACCCAACTGTTTGCCCAGTTCTCTCAGGTACTTGATGAAGTACCTTCAATTGAGCTCATCGAGAAACCCAAAGAAGTTGTGTCAACTGATGCAAAAACTACAATTGAGTTAGCGAAAATTCGTACGCAAATTAAGAAACTGGAAAAACAACTCAGTGTACGTGAAGATACTAAAAAACGTCTTCAACTTGAAGAACTTCAACAGCAACTCATGCAATTACAGGAGGTCTGAATGGCCGTCAAGAATATGACGAAAAAGCAGATTCAAATTTTCTTTGAACGCCTTCGCGAACAACGACCTTCACCTCAAACCGAGTTAAAATATTCATCTCCATTTGAGCTACTTATTGCAGTTATGTTGTCAGCTCAAGCGACCGACGTAAGTGTTAATAAAGCAACTGATAAACTCTACCCTGTGGCGAATACAGCTGAAAAAATCTATAACTTAGGTGTAGATGGGTTAAAGGAATATATCAAGACAATTGGTCTCTATAACGCAAAAGCCGAAAATGTCATTAAGACCTGTAAGATTTTAATGGAACAATTTAACGGCGAAGTTCCAAGCAACAGAAAAGATTTAGAAGCTTTACCGGGTGTCGGGCGTAAAACAGCCAATGTTGTTTTAAATACAGCTTTCGGACAACCCACCATGGCTGTCGATACTCATATTTTCCGAGTGGGAAATCGAACTGGTTTAGCAGTAGGTAAAAATGTTCTTGAGGTTGAGCACCGCTTAATTAAGGTCATTCCTAAAGAATTTATTTTAGATTCACATCACTGGCTCATATTACACGGTCGTTATTGTTGTATCGCCCGTAAACCTAAATGTGCAGAATGTGTAGTTGCAGATGTCTGTAACTGGCCTGATCGTTTTGAATTTGGTGCACAAAAGCAAATTGCCATTAAAAATATTGAAGCTTAAAAATATGGTTGGGTATAGGGATTATACCCAATCAAACTTACTTTAGACGCTTTTTTTCATTACGCTCTTCTTTTGCTTGTTTTTGAACCTGTCTTAGCATTTTGTAGCTTTGAAAAGCCAAAAATATTACTAGTGCCAGACTCAGCAATACCACCAAAATCAATATGATTTTCATATTGTTCTCCTGCACTTAATGAAAGAAAAGAGCCCTCACAAAGAGGGCTCATTATCACAAACAATATTAAATTATTTGTCTAAGATGTTGAACAAATCTTTTTGTACATCTTCAATTGTACGCAAGCCATCAAGCTTGTCATAAGTTGGAGCATTTTCACCAGAAGCAGCACGGCCTTGGTAGAAACCAACCAGTTGCTCTGTTTCAGTGTGATAAGACGCTAAACGCTTACGGATTGTTTCTTCTTGGTCATCTGGACGTTGAACAAGATCTTCACCAGTTTCATCATCTTTACCTTCCACTTTAGGTGGATTGTATACAGTGTGATAAACACGACCAGAAGCTGGATGCTGACGACGACCAGAAAGACGTTTTACGATTTCTTCATCAGGGACATCAATTTCAATCACGTGATCAATGCTAATCCCTTCTTTTTCCAAAGCTTCAGCTTGTGGAATAGTACGTGGAAAACCATCGAAAATGCAGCCATTTGCACAGTCAGGTTGAGCAATACGTTCTTTTACTAAACCGATAATAAGTTCATCTGAAACCAAACCACCAGATTCCATTACACTTTTAGCTTTTAGACCTAATTCAGTACCTTCACGAATCGCAGCACGGAGCATATCACCGGTTGAAATTTGTGGGACATTGTAGCGCTTACAGATCAACTGAGCCTGAGTCCCTTTGCCTGCTCCAGGTGGTCCGAGTAAAATAATGCGCATAAAAAACATCCTCATTTAAAACAATGAATATGAAGTCCGGCAGAAAAAGTCTCGTTAATCTTCAATAGATCCTGCCTGACATCGAATTATAAGAAAGCCACAAACAAATGTATTGTACCAGCAATAAATCCGGTTACCCCACCTAGTACAATAAGAATCCACTCATCCTCCTGAAATGCAGGACGTAATAAATTCTGAAATTCTTTTGGTGTTAGTTCACGAATACGCTCTTTAAACATTTGAAAAATCTTCTGTGCCCGGCTTGCGTTCAGTGCTGGGTCACATACGGGTCCCATCGTAATTTCAATTGAACGATCAATCAAGTCCGTCTTTAATCTTGCGTACTCTCTTGGCCCTAAAGAAAGCTGTAAAGAGGTGCGAACTAACGGAGTTTCCATGATTTCGTTAATATGACGCTTAACAATGCGGCGCGTTTTATCTTTACGCGGCCCATACATCATTTCGGTCATAATCGATTTTAACGTGATCAAATCTTCTGTGACTACGCTCGAAAATACATCAGAGACTTCCTCTTGACGCTTCATAAAAGCGCCTTGGACATTATAAGTCCCAATTCGAAGAACTGGTACAATCCATGGAAACTTACGATCTTTTGTTAATCTAAAAATCTGTGGATACCGAATATAATGTGGCTCAATTGGATTAAATACCATCCAGATTGCGATCCAGTTAGTTAAAAATCCCCAAATTGCAGCCCAAAATGGTACTGTCCAGTGCCATGGTACTACAAACCAAACCACCATTTGGAAAATACCAAAGAACATCCCAATCAGTGCACTAATATGCCAAATAAAGTTAATTTCTTTTTGACCCACCTTTAAGAACATACGTACCATTAAACGGCGATCACCTTCCATCTGGCTCACGACCATTTCACGCATGTTAACCAGTGACTCTACATTCATGGTCAGCTCAGTCACTAATTCTTTTAGCACACCCGGCAATTGCTTATGTGCTTGAGCATAAATACGGCGTTTAATTGAATAAGGTAAATTTTCCCAAAGTACGGCATTACGATCGATCATGACTTCATCAATAAGATGTTCAAGTTCAAAACCAACTTGTTCACCAATAATACGCGCCATATCTTCAGGATCCATTGCTTCTAAAAATTCACGCAATGAGCCTAATTTAGATAAAGTGTTATCGGTAATAATCCCAGAGATACGTCCTGCTTTACGTGGCACGATACCTTGCCAACCTACTGGTAATGGTCCTAAATGGAATCCCCAAAATTTAATTGGGTAAAATACCATTTTTAAAGCCATCCACACATGTGCCCATGTGACAAAAGCCGTTACGGGAATAATACTCAAAACGGCCCAAAAATCAGGTCTGTGTAAAAAGGTCTGCCACAATCCACTGACGTACTCTAACATGTAAGACTCTCGTATTTATTTGTGCTCTGCTTATGGCGAGTTAACGATAAACTGCTTTGTTTTATAAACCAAAACTTAGAGAATAAGAAAATTGAATTTGTGGTTTAGTATCTGCAGCAACATTTCCGTTCTGGTCAGTTAATTTTTCAGCCGCACCGATACCCACACTAAAAGTGCTAATTCTTTCTGAATTTAACCACACATAGGCCAAATCAACACCCGCACCTAAACGGGATTTAAAATCACCATCAACCTCTTTACTATCAAGATGACCAGCATAGAAACCGATATAGTAACCATTTTTGTCTGTGCCAGTAAGATAATAAGGGTATCGGAAGCCAACTTGACCACCAGCGGTTTTGTCACCATTCAAAAATGCACCGGCTTTGGCATAGGCAATACCATACGGATTTACCCATTCACCGTTAAGATGTAATAATTTTTGAGTAACGCCTGCACCCACATTCCAGGTAGATGCATTATGTCCTGCTAATTTTGCTTCCGGAAGAAACGAGTAGTCTTGAGCATGGGCCCAACTACTTACTGTCAAAACTGCAAGTAAGGGATAAATTTTTCTCATTATTTTCTCCATTTTCCCTAATCGTATGGTGAGAACAACCCTATTCTATTGAATGAGAGACTTTAACAGAATTATTTTGCTTCTTATATACAAGTATCTACAATTTTGTTGTCTACAAAGTCAAAAAGTATCTTATTAAAATGCAATGAAACTTTGAAAATTATGCAATATTTTAAGTGCTCTTGCGTTAGAATAAGCAGCTATTTTTCTACCCTATGTCATTAAGTCGATCCTTATGAAACAGCACTTTCCTTTAAAAGATATCCAGCAAGAAAAGCGCATTTATCGAGGTCGTATCTTTTTTGCCGTAGGGATCGTGACCATCTGTTTATTAGTTTTAATTAGCCGATACGCTTATCTACAAATTTTTCACTACGACGAATTCTCGACTGCATCTGACAAAAACCGAATTCGCTTGCAGCCGCTTCCGCCTGCTCGTGGCTATATCTATGACAGAAACGGTGTATTACTAGCAGATAACTATCCTGTTTTTACAGCAACTTTAAGTAAAACAGATGTAGAAGATGTTGATAGTGTCATTGAGCAATTACAACCTATTTTAGATTTAACACAAGAAGATATTGACCGTTTTAAAAGCCGTATAAAAACTGCCCGTAAAACTGAACGCGTCGCGATTAAACTTAATCTAACTGAAGCTAATATTGCTAAATTTAGTGAAGCCAAATATAAGTTTCCAGGTGTAAGAATCGAGACACAAATGACTCGTTATTATCCACACGGTGAGTTATTTGCTCATGTGATTGGCTATGTCGGGCGTATCAACGATAAAGAATTAAAAAGTATTGATAAAGACTTATATGCTGGGACCAACCTAATTGGAAAAATTGGTGTTGAGAAAAGCTATGAAGACCTATTGCACGGAACACCCGGTTATGAATCTGTTGAAGCAGATGCACATAGTAATGTATTGCGTCATTTAGGTCGTAAAGACCCTACTCGCGGTAATGACCTCTATTTATCTTTAGATTACGGTTTACAGGTCGTTGCTTCTCAGCAGCTCGCAGGTCGTCGTGGAGCTATTGTCGCTATTGATCCTCGTACAGGTGAAATTCTAGCTTTAGTGTCTAGCCCAAGTTTTAACCCTAATTTGTTTGTGACAGGCATTAGTCATACTGACTACAGTTCACTACGTGACAATTTAGACCAACCTCTTTATAACCGTGCTGTGCAGGGTGTATATCCCCCTGGTTCTACCATTAAACCAATGGAAGCAATGGGTGGCCTACACTACGGTATTGTAGACTGGTCAACGGCAATTTCTGACCCTGGTTATTTCCATCTACCAGGTGATTCACATAAGTTCCGTGACTGGAAAAAATCTGGTCATGGCATCGTGAACATGCATAAAGCCATCATTATGTCATGTGATACCTATTTTTATATTCTTGCCCATCAAATGGGTATTGATCAAATGAACCAATGGATGCGCCAATTTGGATTTGGTCAAAAAACAGGTGTCGATTTACCAAGTGAAAGTGAAGGCCTTTATCCAAGTCCTGAATGGAAAATGCGTACGCGTAAAGCGAAATGGATGAAGGGTGAAACTATTTCTGTCAGTATTGGTCAAGGCGCGTTTACAGCCACTCCATTACAGCTTGCGATGGCAACAGCAATTACGGCAAATCATGGTTCTCATGTAACGCCTCATGTTTTACGCGCAACGCATGGTGCAAAACCATTTACAGTACGTAATGCGCCTGATGGCAAAATCAAATTCAACGGCACGGATGAAGACTGGATTCAAATGCGTGATGCCATGATTGATGTAATTCAATCAGGTACTGGCCGCGGTATTCGTACTCCCCTCTACCAAATTGCAGGGAAAACAGGTACAGCACAGGTTAAGAGTATTGCACAGGGTAAACGCTATAACGAAGCAGCCTTGAGTGAACGTCAACTTGACCATGGTTTATTCGTTGGATTTGCCCCTGCTGAAAAACCTGAAATTGCGATTGCAGTCATTTGGGAAAATGGTCGTCATGGTGGTTCAGCTGCTCAACTTGCAAGACCTGTCTTTGATTACTGGCTATTAACTCGTAAGAAAAACCCGATTCGTCCAGCAAATCACCAAGTCAATGGCGGGTTAATGACAGCAGGTATTAAACCAGGTGAACTTCCAAGCGGCGGTGAAAGTTCTGGTCCAGCATCGGCTACAGCTACAACCAACAAACCAGCAGCATCAACACCGCAAGCTGCTCCTGCTCGTCCTGCTACCAATGAGGCCGATGAATAATGAAAAATCAATTACGTATAATTGGCGGCGAATGGAAAAGACGAATACTGCCTTTCGCTAGCATTGATGGCTTACGCCCAACCCCAGATAGAGTACGCGAAACTCTATTTAATTGGCTCATGTGGGATATTCAAAATGCTCAAGTTCTCGACATCTGTACAGGCTCTGGTGCATTAGGTTTTGAGGCTCTGTCACGTGGTGCTTCATCTGTTTATATGATTGAGCCTGACAAAACTCAGGCACGATTTTTAAAAGATAATATTGAACTATTAAAAGCCCAAAACTGTCATCTAATTAATACAACGGCTCAACAAGCCCTACCCCGCTTAAAAGAACAGTTCGATGTGGTTTTTTTAGATCCACCTTATAGTCTTGATTTATGGCAAGAACTCTCGAACTTGGCAGAGCCTCATATTAAAAAAAATGGATATATTTATGTTGAAGCTGACCGAGATTTATCCCAGCTTCATCTTCCAGCAACATGGCAACAAGTTAAAACCACTAAAGCGGGTACAGTTCACGCGGGCCTTTATCAGAAAATTTAAACATGTAGGATTTTATGGCGAGTTACTTTACCTGATCTATTTATTTGAATTAGATTATTTTTATTTTTTATTTCAGAATAAATAGATCGTAAAAAATCGTATGAGTTGACCTCGATCATAAGGAAAACTCGAAATATATTCATAACCAATTTTCAGTTTTGGATTAACACTATAATTAACCCCATATCCGACTGAAATAGATAAATCTTGAATATTAATATGATTCGTAAAACCATTACTGTTTTTATTCTGAAGTTGCCCGGTATCATAGGCTGTATAATTATAAATTACCCAACGCTCATTTGAATAAAACTCGTTTTTGAGCACATTATAGTTATTAACTTCATCATCATGCTCAATGGCTAACCGCCTTTGTTCCAAGTTTAAATCTGATTGATCTAACAACTGGTCTGTATCTAGTAAAGTAGAATCACTTTCTGGTTGAAAAAAATCATAGGCCTGAACATATCCACTGTAAAAGATAATCAGCACTGTAAAAACAGTATAAATATTTTTATGCACACACATTTTATTTTGCAAATCCAAAAAGGTAACTCAAAGCTACCTTTTTTTGCAAGGTTTTAGTTAGCTTAAGCCAATCATTGCAACAACTGCTGCACAGACGCCAACAATTTTTTTGCCATAAGGCACATATCGGGTAAGCACAGCACCCAATACCAATCCAGAAAAATAGATGAGCGCCATACCAGCAACCATACCAGTTACTAATGCAACAATATGCCCTGCATGTGCTAACTCAACACCATGGGCCATACCATGGAAGCTTGCAAGTAATGCCGCGGCAATTGGTAAAACTTTATTTGACTTTGTCCATAGGGCAATTGCTGTAATAACTAAAGAAGCAACAATGCCGTATTCAGCCATATTATCTGGTACCAAACCTTGAGCACCTACTAAAAAGCCTATAATTAAGGTAATACTTAAGGCAATAACTCCAGCAATTTTCCACTGTTTAGCAGCTGACCACAGTAAGATACCGAAACCCAAGGCCATGACTAAATGGTCTAACCCAGTAAAGGGATGAATAAAGCCCGCCATAAAACCAGAATGTGCATGGTCATGTCCCGGATGAGCCATTGCAAGTGCTGGCAATAATGAAAGGAGCACTACACCCCATTTTTTCATGAAGTCCATAATCTCTCCTTAAGCTTTAAACAGCCCTTGTTTCTCAATAAATTGGATAATTTCTTCAAGACCATCTTGTGTTTTCATGTTTGAAAATAAGAATGGCTTTTCTCCGCGCATGCGTTTCGCATCTTGGTCCATTACATCAAGGTTTGCACCTACCATTGGCGCAAGGTCAGTTTTATTAATAATGAGTAAATCTGACTTGGTAATACCCGGGCCACCTTTACGAGGAATTTTTTCACCACCAGCCACATCAATGACATATAAAGTTAAATCAGAGAGTTCAGGACTAAATGTTGCAGCTAAATTATCACCACCACTTTCGATAATAATGAGTTCTAAGCCTTCGAATTTTTCACACAAATCATCAATTGCAGCCAAGTTAATTGAAGCATCTTCACGAATTGCCGTATGCGGGCAACCACCTGTTTCAACACCCACAATACGATCTGGCGACATCGCTTCATTACGGGTTAAAAAGTTTGAATCTTCTTTGGTGTAAATATCATTTGTCACCACAGCCATATTGTATTTATTACGCAAGGCTAAACATAAATTAAGTGTAAGTGCTGTTTTACCCGAACCTACCGGTCCGCCAATTCCAACTCGTAATGGACTACGCTCTGTCATGATTTTTATCCTTTTTCCTAAACTTAAGATCTGAATAACCGTGAATATTGTGTTTCGTGTTTCATGCTCAGCATGGCATAACGAGGTAAAGCACTGCTCAATTGCTCGTCATTCAGCTTCAAAGCTTTCTCTATCGCTTGTGGTACTAAACCATGCAAATGCCATAAAATTCTTTGCCCAGCCATTTGTCCTAAAGGAACAGTTTTTACTGCGGCTAAAACCTGATTTTCTAAAACAGTGAAGGTATAAGCCGTAAGTACATCCATGTCGTTGAGTTCGAGTCGGCCACAAAGCTGTGCATAGACTGGTACGAAACCAAACTGCTTTTTAACCTCAACTGTTTTTTTTAAAACATCTTTAATCCACGCATTTAAAGAAAATGCCAGCTGTTGAGATTCTGCCAAGAGTTCTTTGCTTTCTCTGCTGGCCTTATACAAATTTGCCCAAACCAGAAACTGTTCTGAGTCATCATGATGCTGCATAAGACGCTTTAATACGGGCAACTCATACCTCACCAACAACATCTCAAGCACTTCTTCAAAGTAAGCAATTGCCGAGGTTTCGTCATGTATTAGGCCAATATCAATCGCCGTTTCCACACCTTGCGAATAACAATACGCCCCAACTGGCAATGCCGTAGAAGACAGTGTCAGTAATTGCAGTAATTGCGCGGCACTATGAATGGACATGATGTAAAGCTTTGATTGGGCTTAAACGATGATCATGACTATGCTGTGCATAAGCGCCACTTTCAGGTTCAAACGGATAATCAGTTTCTGAAACTGTAAGTCCTAAACCTTCTACCATTTCTGCAAGCACATGATCAGGCTCAAAATACAAAGCTGTAGAGGTCAACATTAACGGTACATGTCTATTACCTAAGTGATAGGCAGCTTTAAGCAAATCAAAATCGGTTTGAGCAGTGACTTGCATTAATCGCTCAGGTTTCGCGTCAACACGTAATACATCACCCTCTTGAGTTGCAATATATGAACCACTACGCAAAATGCCAGTACGCGGTAAATCAGCACCAATATCGATGCCACTCGCTAAAGCCGCTCGAAAGCGGGATTTTTGACGGGTATCAAAAGTCAGTTCAACCGTTTCAAATGCCTGATCAGGAGAAATATCTTCAAGTCGTTGGGTATAGATTTTCATTTAGCTTTTCTCTCCTTATTTATTTCTTTCATATCTAGAGTAATAAGACATATCATCTCTATAAAACTTATCAAAATAAGAAATAACGCTGAGCCATAGGTAATACATCAGCAGGTTCACACGTTAGTAATTCACCATCAGCCCGCACCTCGTAAGTTTCAGGATGAACATGCATGACTGGACAATATGTGTTGTGCTTCATATCGGCTTTAGTAATTGCACGCGTGTTTTTACATGGACTAATTAACTTTTTAAGATTTAGTTTCTCAGCAACTTTTTCATCAATTGCGATTTGAGATAAAAAGGTTATACAGGTGTTATGCACACCACGCGGATAAGCACCAAACATTGGGCGATAATGCACGGGTTGAGGTGTCGGAATGGAAGCATTAATGTCACCCATCGGTGCCGCTGCAATCATGCCACCTTTAATAATCATGGAAGGTTTTACACCAAAAAACGCAGGCTTCCATAACACTAAATCAGCAAGTTTTCCAACTTCAACCGAACCGATTTCATGGCTTAGACCATGGGTAATGGCTGGGTTAATTGTATATTTGGCAATGTAGCGTTTAACGCGATTGTTATCATGAAACTCATTATCACCCTCTAAAGGACCACGTTGAATTTTCATCTTATGAGCAGTTTGCCAAGTACGTAAAATCACTTCGCCCACGCGCCCCATCGCCTGAGAGTCAGATGACATCATGGCAATTGCGCCTAAATCTTGCAAAATATCTTCGGCAGCAATGGTTTCACGGCGAATACGGCTTTCAGCAAATGCAATATCCTCAGCAATTGCCGGATCTAAATGATGGCAAACCATGAGCATATCTAAATGCTCATCAATAGTATTAATCGTATAAGGACGTGTTGGGTTGGTCGAAGATGGCAACACATTACTTTGCCCAATTGCCTTTAAAATGTCAGGTGCATGTCCACCACCCGCACCTTCGGTATGGTATGTATGAATTGTACGATCTTTAAATGCAGCTAGAGTCTCTTCTAAAAACCCACCTTCATTTAAAGTATCTGTATGAATTGCAACCTGCACATCAAACTCATCTGCCACACTCAAGCAATTATCAATTGCTGCTGGTGTTGAGCCCCAATCTTCATGCAGTTTTAACCCAATTACCCCAGCTTTAATTTGCTCCCGAATTGGGTCTGGCAAACTCAAATTACCCTTGCCTAACAGGCCAATATTCATAGGTAAATCATCAATGGCTTGCAACATGGTGGCAATATGCCAAGGTCCCGGAGTCACTGTCGTTGCCGAAGTACCTGCCGCAGGTCCTGTACCACCACCTACCATTGTTGTTGTACCCGACATGAGCGCAGTTTCAACTTGTTGAGGACAAATCCAGTGAATGTGAGTATCAATACCACCTGCCGTTAAAATTTGGCCTTCACCCGCAATCACTTCTGTTGCAGCACCTAAAGGAATAGTAATGTCAGGTTGAATATCAGGATTTCCAGCTTTCCCTATTTTCCAAATTCGACCATTTTTTAAGCCAACATCAGCCTTTACAATCCCCCACCAATCTACAATCAAGGCATTAGTAATGACAGTGTCGGCAACTTCATCAGCTAAAAGTTGAGATTGCCCCATTCCATCACGAATAACTTTGCCACCGCCAAACTTAACTTCTTCACCATAAGTCGTTAGATCTTGCTCAACCTCAATAAAAAGCTCTGTATCAGCCAAGCGAATACGATCACCAACCGTTGGACCAAACATTTCAGCATATGCACGACGTGACATTTTCATATGATTAGTTCCTTATTTTTCTGATGGCAAAGCATAATATTTTGTCATCGGGATAAACCGGATTCCCCATTTTTCAGCAGCATCACCACTTACAATAAAACCAAATTTTTCATAGACATCTTGAGCATAAAAACTTGAATTTACCGTAATTTTCTCAACGTCTATATTTTCATTTTTAATTTTTTCTTCTATGAAATCCCAAAGCTGTCGCCCTAGACCTAGTTTCAAATGTGTTTTTTTAATAAAAAAATGCATTAAATGTGAGGGTTCCATATAAGCGACTATACCCACGATCTGTTGATCAATCTCTCCAACAAAATAATGAATATCTTCTCGATCAAAAATTGTTTGTATGACTTCTGGTTTAAAGCGTGAGCGCCCTTCTTCATTTGCAATCACTTGATCTACATATGGAGCGATTATGGCAACGATAGTATCTGTGTCATCTTTCATTGCTTTTCTAATCAACATTTTCATCCAAACGCCCCATGACTCGACCAGCAAAACCATATACTTCTCGCTTACCCGCTAAAGCAACAAGCTCCACTTCCCGACTTTGTCCCGGTTCAAAACGTATCGCTGTGCCTGCAGCGATATTTAATCGAAAGCCTTTCGCTGTTTCACGATCAAACTGTAGTGCATCATTTGCTTCATAAAAATGAAAATGAGAACCCACCTGAATAGGTCGATCACCAATATTAGCAACTACAATTTTTAAAGTTTGTCGCCCAACATTCAGCTCAATGTCTGCATCTGGAGTAATGATTTGACCAGGGATCATAAACGCTCCTTTTATACGATTGGCTGATGAACAGTGACTAACTTCGAGCCATCAGGAAAAGTTGCTTCGACCTGAACCTCAGCAATCATTTCTGGCACACCATCCATCACATCTTCGCGCTTTAATAAAGTTGTTCCGTAATGCATCAAGTCACTCACCGTCATACCGTCCCGCGCTCCTTCAAGCAAAGCAGCAGAAATAAAAGCGATAGCTTCCGGATAATTTAGCTTTAAGCCGCGAGCTTTACGGCGCTCAGCGACTAGCCCTGCGGTAAAAATAAGTAATTTATCTTTTTCTGTTGGATTGAGTTCCATATCTCTTTCCTAAATAGCATCTAACTTTCTTTAAGCAAAATACGTGCTCAAAAGCAGCATACTTGTTTTAATCGTTTTTTAAATACGCAATTTAACGTAACTTAGGTTCTCCAAATTCTCGGAAATTCTTCATCTAAATCAAACCAATAACGTCTTAATCTTGCTCTTATTGCCGCAAATGCATCATGGCAATGTCGGACATCATTTCCCAAGAAACGCGCACAAACTACATCATCTAATAATGTTAAAGTTACAGGTGCTTGCATACGCATCATCAATTCGCGAATGAGTTCGAGCTGTTGTTCTAAATAAAATGATGACCGATATTTCTCAGGTGCTACGGCCCAAAAACTTCCCATTACTGCTTGATTATTCATACCTAAACACGAACTAAGCCAACGGTCTTCACCCTCAAAAAACAATGTATCTGCAACCAATAATTTTTGTTCTCGCCACAACTTAAACTGGTTGTGATAACTTCCCTGCACAAAACGTTCAGCGCGTGCCTGCCGCCCGAGTACCAACATATCCCAGCCAATAAAACTGGCAGCAAGATCAAGATGAATATGAGTTTCTGAGTGTGCTAGAGCTCCATCAAACAGCATCGTTTCTTGTGGAACCCACTCCAAAATAGACCGATCTCGGACATGAAGATGAATATGCTGAAAGGCCTGCTTCCCATTGGTTTTATACCACTTTCCCGCACCAGGAGTCGTTACAACCGCATGAGCTTGATCTTTGGTTTCAATTTGAAAAGTAAGATGATCTCCTCCTGCGATTCCTGCTGGAGGATGTACAATAATCGCATGACATACGCCTGTTTTTTCAGGCCAGAGCATTTTTTGCACCCTTACAGGGCCATGGTGCTTTCTATGACTCATTATGGTGCGCGAATTTTCAAAACAAAATCCGAGCTCTAATCGCGCATACCAAAATGGTGCTAAAGAGTTTTTTGAAAACGTTTGTACCTGATTCATTCTGGTTCATATGTTCAAAATAAGTGCTTAAAGTTATAAGCAAAATACGCACCAAATATAAAAATAAGCAAAATGATAAAATTAGATACAATTTTTTGATTTTAATGAGTTAAAAAACAATCAATGTCTAACATAAAACCACAGTAACTCATGGAATTATTTATACAATAGCGCCCACCGTTGCTTCCATACTTACTCTCCATGAAACTTTTTTTCGTGTTAACGCCACTTGTCTTTTTAACGGGGTGTATTTTTGGCCAATCTAGTGAGGTCAAACGTGCAGAAAAAATTCTCCATAATTTTGAATGTAAAAATGTTGAGACAAGTCAGATTGCAACAAGCTCAATCAATTCTTACTACCAGCAGTCTTTAGCGGTAAGCAAAGAAAAGGCGACTTCATATGTAGAAAGTTACAAGAATGGTGAAGAATTATTCGACATGCCGCTCGATGAAGTTTTAAAGCAACAATATCAACTTTATAAATCAGCTTGTGATTCTTTAGGTGGGGTTTCTTCTCAACCTTAATATATAAAGGTATTCACTTAATTTTTTAGTGGATACCTTTTTTTAATTTTATATCTTTCTTTTTGATTAATTTTTACTCACTTTACCTTTTGTTAAAATTAAATTACATACTTAAACTTTTATTAGGCTCTTATATTTCATAGCCTGTTTACTTGTTTTTTATTTATTTTCCGAGGTTTAGATCATCATGAAAAAAACATTATTATCAGTAGCACTCTTAAGTATCCTTCTTGCCGCTTGTAGCAAAAATGAAAATAAAGCCGAGACGACAACTCAAGCATCTGCTCCAGCGCAAACCACTGAAGCAAATAATAATGCTGTAGATACCGCACACACAGCTGAAAACTCACTCGATTGGGACGGCACATATAAAGGCACTCTCCCATGTGCGGACTGTGAAGGTATTAAAACTGAATTAGAACTTAAAGATGATAAAACCTACGAGCTAACCGAAACTTATCTTGGTAAAGGTGACACCAACCCATTTGAAACCCATGGTACCTTTACTTTCGACAAAGATAATACTTCAGTTATTACGTTAGATGATAAAGGCCAAAACCGTAAATTCTTTATTGGTGAAAATACTGCAACTGCTTTAGATATGGAAGGTAAAAAAGTTGAAGGCTCTTTAGCTGAACACTATGTTTTGAAAAAATAATTTTTAATAATTAAAAAAACCCGCTCATTTGAGCGGGTTTTTTTATGAATCAATTCTTAGTGAGCTGCGAATTGGTTCATTGTGTTTTTAGCATCGTCATGTGCTTTAAGAGCGTTATCACCAGAGAAGATTTCTTTGTGATCATCACCGATGTCAGAACCCGCCATTGCTTGGTGTTTAACACAAGCGATACCGCCGCGGATTTCTTTACGTTGTACGCCAGCGACATAAGCCAACATACCTTCAGAACCGAAGTAACCTTGTGCAAGCTCATGAGTAGAAAGAGCAGCAGTGTGGTAAGTCGGAAGTGTGATCAAGTGATGGAACACACCCGCTTCACGAGAAGCATCTGCTTGGAAAGTACGGATCTTGTCATCAGCATCAGCAGCTAATTCAGTGTTGTCATATTCAGCACTCATTAATTTAGCGCGGTCATATGCAGAAACGTCTTTACCTTCAGCAACCCAACGGTCGTAAGCTTGTTGACGGAAGTTTAAAGTCCAGTTGAATGATGGGCTGTTGTTATAAACAAGCTTAGCATTTGGAACAACTTCTTTAACACGGTTAACCATGTGTGCGATTTCTTCTACGTTTGGAGTCGCAGTTTCGATCCAAAGAAGGTCAGCACCATTTTGTAAGCTAGACACACAGTCAAGTACAACACGGTCAATTTGAGTGTCAGCACGGAACTGATATAAGCCAGAAGGTAAACGCTTAGGACGGTGTAATTTACCATCACGTTTGATTAAGATTTCATCTTCTTGAGCATCAGCAATGTCAATTTCTTGAGTATCTAAGTAGCTGATGTATTGAGAAGCGATGTCACCTGGCTCTTTAACCACTGGGATTTTTTGAGTCAAGTCAGCGCCTTCAGAGTCAGTACGCGCAACAATGATACCTTCTTCAAGACCCATTTCTAAGAATGCATAACGTAATGCATGGATCTTAGCGATGAAGTCTTCGTGTGGAACAGTTACTTTACCAGCTTGGTGACCACATTGTTTAGCATCAGATACTTGGTTTTCAATTTGAAGCGCACAAGCACCAGCTTCGATCATTTTCTTAGCAAGTAAGTAAGTTGCTTCTTCGTTACCGAAACCAGCATCGATGTCCGCAATAATTGGCACAACGTGAGTTTCAAAGTTGTCGATTTGAGCTGTGATTTCAGCTGCTTTAGCAGTATCACCAGCTTCTTGTGCTTTTTTAAGCGCACGGAATAAATCGTTTAATTCTTTTGCGTCAGCTTGACGTAAGAAAGTATAGATTTCTTCGATCAATGCAGGAACAGAAGTTTTTTCGTGCATAGATTGGTCAGGAAGTGGACCAAATTCAGAACGAAGAGCAGCAACCATCCAACCAGAAAGGTAGATATAACGTTTGCTTGTAGTACCGAAATATTTTTTGTTCGCAATCATTTTTTGTTGTGCGATGAAACCATGCCAGCAACCTAATGATTGAGTATATTTGCTTGAGTCAGCATCGTATTCAGCCATATCACGACGCATAATCGCAGCTGTATACTTAGCAATATCTAAACCAGTTTTGAAACGGTTTTGAAGTTGCATACGAGCAGCATCTTCTGGGCTAATGTCTGCCCAAGTATTGCCGAATTTTGCTTTTAATTGACGTACTGCATCAATCGCTGTTTGATATGTAGTCATGATATTGTCCTGTATTCATTTTAGGATTTCATCGATTGAAGCCTAGAGTCACGTTACTTAAATTTCTTATGACACCAGCTGCTTCCTCATGAACACAGCTTAGACTTAGCCAATCAATTAATCCAATATCCTTTGTTAATCTTCAGTATTTATTTAAAAAATATACCAATAAATCGATATTATAGATAAAACAAAAAACTTTAACACTTTGTTTATAAAAATAAAATTATCCTAAAGGAGTATAGAGTTTTATTCTAAAAACTCACTAAGTCTTATTTTTATACAATTTTTGGAGATTTTCCACTCATTTTTAAACCTAAAAGTCAATTGTAAATTAGGCTATTTTTGCCAATGCAAAAAGTCAATTCATATGCTAGAAATTGAGAAGTTATTCATAAATATATTCTATTTAGATTTCTTTCATTCAAAACTGAGCAAAGACAATAAAATCGTGCCTTTGAAACGCCTTTCTACCATAATTAATTCCTACAAAAAATGTCGCTTTTCTCATCATTTTTTCACACAATGATTATTAAATATGGCATAATTTGAAACAATTTCAGGGTTTTATTTTCGGTATTTTTTTTATGAATCTGGAGCGAGTAGATCTTAATCTATTAATATATCTTGATGTACTTCTTCGTGAAAAAAATGTTACGCGCGCAGCCGAACAGCTTGGGGTAACTCAGCCTGCAATGAGTAATATTTTACGTCGCTTACGTAATTTATTTAATGATCCGCTTCTTATCCGTTCCTCCGAAGGGATGACCCCGACAGAACGTGCACTTGAATTACAACCCCGTATTCGTGATGCCCTTTCTGATCTTTCCATGATTTTGGAACCCCGTACCGAATTCCGCCCTTATACAAGTAATCGCGTTTTCCGCATTATGACATCTGACTATGCCGAGGCAACTTTAGTCCCTCGTCTTGTCAAAGCTCTACGCTCTGAAGCTCCAAATGTTGTACTCGACTTTCTTACACCAAGTGATGTGTCTTATAGAGACATGGAACAAGGTAAAGTTGATCTTGCGATTAATAGATTTAATGAAATACCGCAAAGTTTCCACCAAGTGTTAGTTTGGCGTGATAGTTTCAGCTGTATTCTTAATGACAAACACCCTGCTGTAACCCATTTGAATCTAAAAAGTTATCTAGATGCGCAACATATCTGGGTTTCTAAAACAGGTATGGGTGTAGGCTTTGGTGTAAATCCAGATAAACAAGGCGGTTTAGGCTGGATCGATCAGGCATTAGAACGTATTGGTCAACGTCGTAAAATTTCTGTATTTACGCGTCACTACCAAATGCCAGCATTACTTGCTCAAAATGTTGACTTGATTGCCACCCTTCCAACTCGAATGGCACGCCTACAAACTCAAAATCCAAAACTGGTTATAAAGGATCCTCCTTTTTATATTCCAGAATTTGAACTTAAAATGGCTTGGTGCCCGTTATTACATCATCATCCAGCTCATCGCTGGTTACGCCAACTTATTTTATTTGTTGCTCGTCAAATGATTGAAGAAGAAAATCGTGAATTTCTAACCAACAATTCGCAATTTTCTCACTATTAAGTAAATTTTGATTTAATTGTCGATTTTAGACATTATCTTCAAGCGCTGAGCAATCAATCTGATTACCTCAGCGCTTTTTTGTGTTAAAACATAGTCATAATAATGATGAACCTCGGGTGATTTGTGAGTCTCTTTCAAAATATCATTATCATCGTACTGCTCATCATCGCAGCAGGCTTTTTATCTTTAACTGAAATTGCATTGGCTGGTGCCAGAAAAGTAAAGTTAAAAATTTTAGCCGAAGCTGGCGAAGAACGTGCCCAACAAGTACTTGATCTACAAGAACAATCTGCCGATTTTTTTGCAGCTTCTCAAATTGGCCTAAATGCAGTTGCAATTTTAGGCGGTATTTTGGGTGAAGCTGCTTTTCGTCCCTTTTTTGTCACTTTAGTTGACCGCTTTTATGAAGGTCCATGGACACAAACTATCGGTTTTGCCCTTTCCTTCACTTTAGTAACTTCTCTATTTATTTTATTTGCCGATCTTATGCCAAAGCGCTTGGCAATGATTGCACCTGAAAAAATTGCAATTAGCGTTATTAACCCGATTCAAGTTTTTATTAAGGTGTGTAAACCCTTAGCTTGGGGAATTAATGCTATTGCGAATCTGTTATTTCGCTTATTTAAAGTCAATACAACACGCGAAGATAATATTACTTTTGATGATATCTCAGCAGTCATGGATGCAGGTGCTCAAGCCGGCGTACTTCAAAAACAAGAACACCACTTTATTGAGAATGTTTTTGAACTAGAAGAACGTACTGTACCTTCAAGCATGACGACACGTGAAAACGTCGTTTATTTCACCCTAAACGAACATGAAGATAGTATTCGTCAAAAATTAGCAGAATATCCTTACTCAAAATTTTTAGTGTGTAATGAAAATATTGATCAGGTTATTGGTTATGTTGATGCTAAAGATTTCTTAGTACGCATTTTAAATAATCAATCACCAACTCAATTAAATGAGTCTACCATTCGTACTGTACTCATGATTCCCGACACACTCACACTCTCTGAACTACTTGACCGTTTTCGTTCTACAAAAGAGAAATTTGCTGTCGTTATCAATGAATATGCACTTGTTGTAGGAGTGATTACGCTAAGCGATATCATGATCACAGTTATGGGTGATTGGGTTACTCCTATTGAAGAAGAACAGCAAATCATTAAACGTGATAATAACTCTTGGTTAATTGATGGCAGCACACCAATTGATGACCTAAGACATGCTCTTGAAATTGATGAAATGCCTGATGAAGAAAACTATGAGACGCTCGCAGGTTTCATGATGTACCGTTTACGCAAAATTCCACGTCCAGCAGATTTTGTGGAATTTGGTGGATATAAATTTGAAGTTGTCGATGTCGACCATTTTAAAATTGACCAACTTCTTGTAACTCGAATTTTAGAACAAACCGAAACACACTCATCAATTTATGAAAACTAATCGGTATTAATTTAAATGCCCCACAATTTAGCTGGGGTATTTTTTTAAACTAAATAACTTTTTTAAATATATGTAATAATTATTTTAGATTCATTTATTCAATTTGCTCTTTTAATCTAAAAGTATTATTATTTTATTTAGTAACTCTATTAAAGCTTAAATACTGAAAATTAATAAAATAATCTATATCTCTTAACTGCCTATAAAGTGATTAAGCTCCATTTACATTGCAAACAAACTTATGTAACTTAGCTCAAAGTATGCCCCTAAATGCTTCTTCTTCTCATTTCACTCATCAAAATATATATAATTAAAAAAAATGCCATATAATTTTTATTTTTATAATACCTTTATATTATTTTATAATAGTATTCATTTATTATAAAACCATTATAATCTTAATATATATGTTCAGTATTTCATCTAAATATACCCATCCAAACGAATATATATTAACCAAATAAACTAAATATATTATTTGTCTTTTTAATAAAAATTAATAAGAATAACCAAGGTCAGAGTTTTGAATAAACTTGTTCAGTAAAACTATAGGCAAAGGATTGATTGTATGCTGACATTACTTGGTGTTGGCATGATTTTGTGCTTCATGTACTTAATCATGTCCAAACGTTTAAGCCCTATTATTGCTTTAATTCTCATCCCGTTTATTTTTTCTCTCATTGCTTGGGGCCTAGGTCATTACTTTGAAAGTTTAAGTCATATTGAACTTAAAGGTCTCAGTGAGATGATGCTGGATGGCATCAAAAAATTAGCGCCAACTGGCGTAATGCTTTTATTCGCAATTTTGTATTTTGCCTTAATGATCGATGCAGGTCTTTTCGACCCACCGGTTAAATGGATTTTGAAAAAAGTTAAAGGCGATCCTTTAAAAATTACTCTAGGAACTGTCTTTTTAACCACTCTCGTTTCTTTAGATGGTGATGGCTCAACCACTTATATGATCTGTGTGGCTGCAATGTTGCCACTTTATCAACGCTTAGGAATGAACACACTCATCATGACTGCGCTTATGCTTTTATGTAGTGGTGTAATGAACCTAACACCATGGGGTGGTCCTACTGCTCGTGCTGCAAGTGCGTTACAAGTTGATCCAAGTCATATTTTCGTACCAATGATCCTTCCAATGATCATTAGTATTGGTTGGTTATTCTTCTTGGCATATTTATATGGCCGCTATGAGCAAAAACGTTTAGGCGTGATTGAGCTTGAAAGTCATCATGGTGATAATATTACCGTGTCGAAAGACCCTGAAGCGACGCGTCCACATTTACGCAAAGTAAATATGGTACTTACTATTATTCTCATGATTGCATTAATCAAAGGCATTTTGCCAATGTCGGTGCTATTCATGCTAGCGTTCTGTATTGCAATGCTGATTAACTATCCTGATGTTGATATGCAGAAAAAGCGTATCGCAATGCATGCAGATAGTATTTTAGCTGTTGTAGGTTTAATTTTCGCTGCAGGTATTTTCACAGGGATTTTATCTGGTACAGGTATGGTTGAGGCGATGTCTAAAGAATTCGTCGCAATGATTCCTCCAAGCATGGGTCCATATCTTGCACCGATTACCGCTTTAGTCAGTATGCCTTTAACATTCTTTATGTCAAATGATGCATTCTTCTATGGTGTTTTACCAATTCTTGCTGAAGCGGCTTCTCATTACGGTATTAGCCCAGAAGCTATTGCTCGCGCCTCAATTGTAGGCCAACCAGTACACTTACTATCGCCTCTTGTTCCATCAACTTACTTGTTATGCGGTCTTGCTAAAGTTGACTTTGCAGATCATCAAAAGTTCACATTTAAATGGGCATTTATAACATGTATGGTTTTGATGGGCACTGCATTAGTGATTGGCGTTTTCCCGCTCTTTAGTACACTTTAATTATTCCCCTAAAAATAAAAGCCCCAAACGGGGCTTTTATTTTTATTTATTTATATACTCAATCATGGCGTCTAAGAACGCATGAAAGTGCAAGCTAATATCTTCTTCTAAAATTTTATAGGCATTATCAAATTGCACCATTGGCCAACCTTCTTTCCAAAATGGGAAGATGTCATGTAAGTCATGAGTAACTATTGCATCTTCTCGAACAATCGCTTGTGAAATTTGTGCCAAAACTTGCGCTGTTTCTGCACCATCAATAGCTAAATAATCAATACCACGCGCTTTTAAAATACGAATTCGATCTTTTTTATAGCGAATTTTTTTAGCTTGAGCTGCATTTAAACCTAGTGCAAGAGTAACTGCCTCTACAAACTTTTCTTCAAAATTTGTATTTAGTGCCACTAAAGCCTGTTTATGTGCTTCCTGACGTCCTGCTTTTCCCCCGTTACGGATGATCTCATTTGCTTCCGTATCTAGCTTATCTTTTTTCATCGACTGTAAAATGTCTAAAATTTCGATATCGCTTAAAGATTCAGGAGATTGCTCAAACATAGGAGTCTCTATACATACAACTAAAGGCGTATTCTCTCATAAAAGCGATACTAAAACAGAGTAAAATTTTAAATAGCTCATTATCTTGACTATTTTTATAGTCCTAACTTCATAGACTACACTCATAAAATCAAATAATTCTTTGGTTATAATTTTAATTATTTGCCAAATTAATTTTACCCTGATAATATTATTTTACCCAGATAAAAATATATGGCTAAAATGAATACTAAAATCACCTATACTGCCTTCACTGGAAGCACGCTTATTGCGAGTGACTCCCTTATTGAACTTGCAAAAAAACTCAAAGATCTTCCGAAAACAACGGAAAATATTCTGATTTTTAATGATCAAACAGGTCAACAAATTGATCTTGATCTTTCTGGTTCGGAACAAGAATTTCATCAACGTTATGGTGAACCGGAAGAAATTAAAAAAGTTGGACGACCTAAACTCGGAGTAATTTCTCGTGAAATCACTTTACAGAAAAAACATTGGGATTGGTTAGATCAACAAAGTGCGAGTGCATCAGCAGTAATTCGTAAGTTAATTGATAAAGAGTTAAATAACCCAAATTCTGAAGGTAATATTATGCTCGCTAAACAAGCCATCGACCGTTTTATGTCTGCCATGTTGGGCAATATGCCAAATTACGAAGAAGCAACACGTGCCTTATATCAAGGTGATCGAGATATATTTTTAAAGATGATTCAGAGCTATCCCAAAGATTTAAGAGAATATTTAACTTTAAAAACTCAAAGTATTTTCTAAACCCAATAAAAAACCCGCTTACGCGGGTTTTTTCAAAATCAATTCAGTCTATTAAAGACGAACTAATTCCACAACTTTTTCAGCTGCCTCTTCAACGGTTTCAGCAGTAACTTCTGTATCCGCATCTTCCACAGAAGTTGTGATAACCACAACACCTGTCTCACGCAATAAAGTAATTTGCTCAGCAGTTAAGTTAGCTTTTGCAATCGCAACTACACCTTGTTGGATCAATAAACTTTCTAGAACTTGAGCTTTCTCGATTAACTGTGCAGAAATCCCAATCACCGCTGGCTTTTGGCCCAAACGTGCAGCACGATCTTCAGCTGTTACAGGATTGCTATGTGCAGTCCATTCAACAGCAGCCTCAACCATACCTGCACCAACAGTTACGTTGCTTAAGCGGTCAATGAAGATGAATGAACCTGTATAACGAGAATCTTGATATTGATCAAACACAACTGGCGCATCGAACTCAACTACAACATCTGCAATTGCATTTAACTCAAGCTCTTCCACATGAGTATGTTCAAGTGTATTCACATTCACTCGATAGTGAATATTAGTGACTTTAGCAGGAACAGTCTGGGTACCTATCTTAACGTTGTATAACTTACCTTTCACGAGCGGATGTTCATTCATCCACACCACTGAAGCACGAACACTACGTGAAATTAACGGTTGCTCGCCAGCACGTACCAAAACGTTACCACGGCTAATATCAATTTCATCATTCAGGGTCAATGTAACCGCTTGACCCGCTACAGCCTGCTCAAGGTTTCCATCAAAAGTAACGATTTCTTTAACTGTTGAACGCTTACCTGATGGCAGTGCAACAATCTCATCACCAACATTGATTTCACCTAAAGCAACGGTACCCGCAAAACCACGGAAATCAAGATTTGGACGGTTTACATACTGAACAGGGAAACGGAATTCGTGTTTATTCGATTCACGACTGATTTCCACCGACTCAAGAATGCTCATCAAGGTTTGACCCTTGTACCACGGCGTATGAGCTGACGGATTTACAACGTTATCACCATTTAAAGCAGAGATTGGTACAAACTGAATATTGGCTGGACGGCGATCACCTAATTGGCTTACGAAAGCATCATATTCAATTTGAATTTCAGTGAAACGTTCAGGTGAATATTCAACCAAGTCCATCTTATTGATTGCAACAACGATATTTTTAATACCAAGCAAACTCGCAATAAACGTATGACGACGAGTTTGAGTTTGTACACCATAGCGCGCATCGATCAGGATGATTGCCAAATCAGCAGTTGACGCACCTGTTGCCATGTTACGAGTATATTGCTCATGCCCTGGAGTATCCGCAATAATAAACTTACGCTTTTCTGTTGAGAAATAACGGTAAGCTACGTCAATGGTAATACCTTGTTCACGTTCTGCTTGAAGGCCATCTACTAGTAACGCCAAGTCTGGTGCATCACCCGTAGTTCCTACTTTTTTACTGTCACGCGTTACTGCTTGCAATTGATCTTCATAAATCAATTTTGAATCGTAGAGTAAACGTCCAATAAGCGTACTTTTACCATCGTCTACATTACCGCAAGTCAAAAAGCGCAGAAGGTCTTTTTGTTCATGTTGCTTTAAATAGGCCAAGATATCTTGACTGATTAATTCTGATTGATGAGACATTGCTCAAACTCCACAAATTTAGAAATTGTCTTAGAAATAGCCTTCTTGCTTTTTCTTTTCCATTGAGCCCGCTTCATCATGGTCAATCATACGACCTTGACGCTCAGAACTCGTGGCTAAAAGCATCTCTTGGATAATTTCAGGTAACGTATCTGCTTCAGACTCAACTGCACCAGTTAACGGGTAACAGCCAAGCGTACGGAAACGTACAGACTTCATCTGTGGAACTTCACCCTCTTTTAGACGCATACGCTCATCATCAACCATGATTAACGTACCGCTACGCTCTACTACTGGACGAACAGCAGAGAAATAAAGAGGAACGATTTGAATATTTTCTAAATAGATATATTGCCAGATATCCAACTCAGTCCAGTTAGATAAAGGGAATACACGAATACTTTCGCCTTTGTTCACTTTACCATTGTAAAGGTTCCAAAGTTCAGGACGTTGGTTTTTAGGATCCCAACGATGTTTACTATCACGGAATGAATATACGCGCTCTTTCGCACGTGATTTTTCTTCGTCACGGCGCGCACCACCAAAAGCAGCATCGAACTGATATTTATCCAAAGCCTGTTTTAAAGCCTGGGTTTTCATAATATCCGTATATTTCGAACTGCCATGATCAAATGGGTTGATTCCTGCTTCACGGCCTTCTTTATTCTGATGAACAATTAAATCAAAACCATGTGTTTTTGCCATGTTATCGCGAAACGCGATCATGTCTTTAAACTTCCAGCCCGTATCTACATGTAATAAAGGGAAAGGAAGTTTTGCAGGATAAAATGCCTTCAATGCAAGATGAAGCATCACAGCCGAGTCTTTACCAATTGAGTAAAGCATGACTGGATTTTCAAATTCTGCGGCTACTTCACGGATAATATGAATACTCTCAGCTTCAAGTTGCTTGAGATGTGTAAGTCTTGATTCAGTCATGAACACGCCCTTCTCTATCCATTTTGCCCATAAAATCTAGAAGTAGTATTAAACCACCACCTAGAAGACCATGTGGAGGAACGAGTGCCATAACAACTCCAATTTTTCGTGATAGATAATCAAACCACAAGCCTTTATATGGCTTATAGCATTAGTTATGCATTATAGTGATTTAAAACCGATTCCTTTTGCTTGTTTTTTCATATTGATATTCGATTTAATCATATACATGTAATATGCTGATTCACATGCATAACTTTGTAATCCTAGCTTGTATAGTCAACTTAAGCAAATCATGTTCTAGTCTTTAGATTTCTTTAAAAACCATAAAAAAAGAGAAGCATTAATCGCTTCTCTTTTTCTAAAACATGATCTAATCTTAGAAACCAAACATTTTACGTTCTAATGGAATTTCAACACCAATAGATGCACCTGCATCATTACCCTCAAGATCCGAATCACTTACCCATGCATTAATTTTTAATGGAAGATCAGGTTTGATGAAATGCGTCCACGTTAAATCAAGTGCTTTAATTTCATCATCTTTAGGGAATGCTTTATTGATTGCCAAGTTAGATTGGTTAACTTTAACCACCATAGCGCGACCACTTAAACGGTTCATGACATCAAAGCGGATATCGCCACCCACCGAATACATTTGCCCGTCACCACCCATCGCATGACCTAACGAGAAACCATGTTGATAATAGCCATCTGTATATTGGTGGTGATTATATGAAATCCCTCTTGCATCACCATTTGTACGTGTATCTGCCCATTCAGCATAGAGTTGATAAGGCATATTATTAACTATTGAAGAATAATCTGCTCCAGCCAAATACATTTTTTTAGATGGTAAACCACCCGCCTCATCTTCCCCTACATATTGCCCGTAAACACTGACTGGGATATTAAACAACGGTTGTAATTGTAAACGAGCATCAAAACCTGCTAACTGATTAGATGCATTATCTTCGCCTACACAACTACTTTCAGTACAACCATTATCTTTACCGATAATCGCATTCCAATAGGTTTTAAAACTATTTGGCTGACCATCTCCACCAATTTGAATCGCTCTAGAAGCACCAAGTTCTAAAGCAGGAAATGGTTGTGCAGTTAAACGCATCCCAATTAATTTTGCATTATGTATTTTATAATCATCTAATTGACCAGCAAAAGCTTGATATTGCCAAGGTCCAATCCAAGACAACCATTTTGTCTCAAAAGCATTTTGCACAGCACGTTGTGCAGTTACCCCATAAACTGGTCGACTTGCATCACCACGAATTAAGCTACCATCATGTCCAGGTCCCCACCATGTTGGAATTTGACCTGCAACTACCCATTGATTCCAAAGTTTACCAGCGACATATGAACCCTCAACATTGACATCTTGACCATTATCAATTTGTGGGTCTTTTTCTGCATTTACTCGGATTTTAGCGTCCCAGTTTTCACCGCCAGCATTAAACTCTAATGAACCTTGGTACTGTGATTTTTGGTTATCGCCAAATGCTTGTGGAATATTTTTAATATCAGATTCAGCAAAAGCACCCACTTTAACTGTATTGTTATCTGCTTTTAACGCATTAAGTACTGAATTAATAACTTTTTGTTGAGCTGGATGCGTCACTTTTGCTTGAGAAAGTGCTCTTTGAATTTCATCACCACTTAACGGCCAAGTTGAAGTGCTAATACTGATAACACCTTGTTGATTTAACCAGTTTAAGTCGGTACGTAAGTCTTCATTATTTAGCACTAAACCTTGTGCAAAAATAGCGGATGAAGCAGTTGCCAATATTGCAATTGAAAGTGTTTTTCTTAGAAACATGCCAGCCAATTCTCAAAGTTATTTATGAGCAACACCTTAAATTTTTTATCACAACTTTGCAATTGTTAAACTGTGCAATTACATTTTTTAACGCTATCTTAAGATTAGTATAATTAGGTAAGTTTCTAGATATAAAAAGTAATAAAAAAGGCAGTATAAATACTGCCTTTTTGCATCTTAGAAGATTAACCTTCTTTACGGCGCATATGCGGGAATAAAATTACATCACGAATACTTGGTGCGTCAGCAAATAACATAACCAAACGGTCAATACCAATACCTTCACCTGCTGTTGGAGGTAAACCATATTCAAGTGCTTCAACAAACTCTGCATCGTAATGCATTGCTTCATCGTCACCAGCGTCTTTTTCAGCAACTTGCGCTTGGAAACGCTCAGCTTGATCGATTGGGTCATTTAACTCGCTGAAGCCATTTGCTAACTCACGACCACCGATGAAGAATTCAAAACGATCTGTAACGTGTGGATTGTCATCATTACGACGCGCCAATGGAGAAGTTTCCGCTGGGTAATCAGTAATAAATGTTGGCTGACGAAGTTTAGTTTCAACAGTTTCTTCAAATACGATTGTTTGAAGCTTACCTAAACCAAAACCTGGCTTAACCTCTTCTTTCAACTCTTCACGAATAAATTTTGCAAGAAACTCGCGATCACCTACATTTTCAGGTGTGAACTGCGGATTATTCTCTAAGATCGCATCGAACATAGAGATTTTCTTGAATGGTCCTTTGAAGCTAAATACTTCACCTTGGTAAGGAACATCAGTTGTACCTAGAATATCCAAAGCCAACTTTTCAAGCATATTTTCAGTCAATGCCATTAGGTCTTTATAATCAGCATATGCCTGATAAAACTCGATCATCGTGAATTCAGGGTTGTGACGTGTTGACACCCCTTCATTACGGAAGTTACGGTTGATTTCAAACACACGCTCAAAACCACCCACAACTAAACGCTTCAAATAAAGTTCAGGCGCAATACGTAAGAATAAAGGCATATCCAAAGCATTGTGATGTGTTTCGAATGGACGTGCAGAAGCACCACCTGGAATCACATGCATCATTGGCGTTTCAACTTCCATGAAACGCTCATTGTTTAAGAATGCTCGAATACCTGCAACAACTTTGGCACGGATTTCAAAAGTCTTACGTGTTTCTTCATTCACAATTAAGTCAAGGTAGCGTTTACGGTACTTAACTTCTGTGTCATTTAAGCCATGAAATTTATCTGGTAACGGACGAAGAGATTTTGTAAGAAGTTCAAAACCTTCAAGATGAACATATAAGTCACCTTTGCCTGAACGTCCGATATAACCTTCGGCAGCAATAATGTCACCAAGATCTAAACCTTTAATAGTTTCAAGAATATCTTTTGGTAAGCCTTTACGGTCAACATATAACTGAATACGACCTGTCATGTCTTGAATCACCATGAAAGAACCACGGTTTAACATGACACGGCCAGCCACTTTTACATAGACATGCTCAGCGCTTTCAATTTGTTCTTTCGACTGATCTTTAAATTGTTCTTGTAGATCAGCTGCGTAATGTTCACGCTTAAAAGTATTTGGCCAAGGACTCTTTCCAGTTTCCTTCGCAACATCTTGGATTTGCTTTAATTTGGCATGACGCTGTGCAATTAAATCGTTTTCGGAAATAGTTGGTTCAGAAGTCGATTGAGCGTTTTGTTGCGTCATCTCTGCCTCGATTAAGTAAAAATGAAGTGGCATAGCTTAACAGATTGCAGGAGTTTTTCGAATGATTTCAATCAAACAAAAATGAAAAAAGACAATTTATAGAAAAGAGCTGTACTTTTTAAAGGAAAAATGACTTAGACCAATCGCTAAGATCATTTTTTAAAGCTTTTAGTAAAATATAAAAAAAATCCAAATAACCTCGATATTCAAAGGCCCTATTTGCCTTGTATTTTATCAATGAGATTGTGTCGTAAATAATGAAAATTCTATTTTTACATGGCTTGGATTCTTCTCGTGAATCGACAAAGTTCCACGCCATTTCACATCCTGAAAAATTTTGTATTGACGTTGATTATCGTAACTTAAGTTATGCATCTGTTGAGTACTTTTATCATCAGGCTATTCAGACGATCAAACCTGATTTACTGGTTGGTCACAGCCTTGGAGGATATTGGGCCTTAAAAACTGCCGCTCAACATAAATTAGCTGTGATTGTGGCAAATCCAAGTCTTACCCCTAATTTTCGGGCAGACTACCCTCAGCTTTCCGAAGAAGAACTTACTCACTCTAATCCTAAAATGGCTTATTTAGAATTAGGAGATGAGCAACTTGATATGTATCAGGTTCAAGAAAAACTTGCGCCCTACATGAATATTGAAACCTTTGAAGGCGGACATCATCGTTTGGCCTATCCTTCTCGCCTCAATGATTTGATTATGAAAATTTATAAAAAATATTTGGCTTAAATTAATGCAGATTGCCTATTTTTCTTCTGCCAATTTCTTGATTACGTCAAATCCTTGAACGAAGCCACTTTTCAACATACCCATGTATTCAGGTAAGGTGGCTAATTCGACTTTTAAAGTAGTTACACTATCGTGCTGGCTCAAAAAATATTTTTCTTGGGAACCACTCCAGCCTTTAACTTCTTCACTTTCTAAATCTTCCTTACCGTCCTTAATCATTCCTAAATGTTTAAAAATCAAGATTTCCGGCTTTTTCAATTCTTCAATGGTGGAAACCATGCCATTGCCTTCGCCATCTAAGAAATAAGTTTTACCACCAATTTGCCAATCGGTACACATTGAGGAATCTGGGGCAAAAAATTTTGTCCAAGCATTATATGTCTCGCTATTCCAAAGTAATTCCCATACTTTCTCTATAGGCGCCTCAATCTCTACTTCATATTCTAAATTTTCCATATTTTACTTCCCTGATTTATGCCGTTTTTATGATGTCGACTTTTAATTTTCGCGTTTAATGATGACATCTGTTGAATCTTTATTTGTTGTTATTTAGCTTTCTTATTATATAAATCTTTTAAATGAGAAGGCACTTTTTATTTCTCAATAATTTCACAAACAACATTAAGTTTAAAATTAACGTTAAGAATGTATTAGTTATTATTAGTTTATGCCCAAGTTTTGCCTAAAAAACCACTTATTTGTCCTAACCTGCCATTCATCTTTGCTTACGAATGATTAAACTCCGTTATTTGCTTTACATTAAATGTAGAACTGCGTAAAAATTTGATATCCGATCAAAGGCACATTGGTTATTATTGACCGGATCGTGGTTACATTATTAATAGATGGAATAGTTTTACTGAAAGGCAGCTTTGAGCAAACTTATCAGTGCGGAGAGTCTCATGAAAAAATATCAATGTATCGTTTGTGGATGGATTTACGATGAAGCAGAAGGTTGGCCACAAGACGGCATTGCAGCTGGAACAAAATGGGAAGATATCCCTGATGACTGGACTTGCCCTGATTGCGGCGTTTCAAAAGCTGACTTCGAAATGATCGAAATCTAATGATTTAAAGCAAAAGGCCATGATTGACATGGTCTTTTTTACGAATATTACCCATTACCGTATTAATTAAACAATTCTAACTCTGGAGAGAAAAATGCATCCTATCGTCATTATCGGATCAGGCATGGCGGGTTATACCTTAGCACGTGAGTTTCGTAAGCTTAGCCCAGAGCAAGAACTTGTGATGATTTGTGCGGATGATGCAGTGAATTATGCAAAACCAACATTATCAAATGCATTTGCAGGTAAAAAAGCACCTGAACAGATTGCTTTAGGTGATGCTGCTAAAATGGGTGCCCAACTCAATATGCGTATTGAGCCTTTCACTTTTGTAAAAGAAATTTTAGCTGAACGTCATGAGCTTGTTCTTGAGAAAGATGGGGTAACTTCGAATCAACCCTATTCAAAACTGATTTTAGCTGTTGGTGCTAACCCAATTCGTCTTGCAATTGCAGGCGATGGCAGCGATGACATTCATGTAGTGAACTCGCTAATTGATTACCGTGCTTTCCGTGAAAATCTAGCTCAACGTAAAGACAAACGTGTTGTTATTTTAGGTGCTGGTTTAATTGGTTGTGAATTCGCCAATGACTTACTTCATAGTGAATATGACATTACTGTCATTGATTTGGCACCTCAACCATTAGGTCGCTTATTGCCAGGTCATATTGCTTCTGCATTCCAGCAAAATCTCGAAGAGGCTGGTGTTAAATTTGCGTTAGGTACAACCGTTGAAAAAGTCAGCAAAATTAATAATGGCGAAGATTATGCAGTTACGCTCGCGAACGGCCAAACTTTAGTTGCTGACATCGTTCTTTCAGCGATTGGTTTACAGCCAAATATTTCACTTGCTAAAAGCGCAGATATTCAAACAAGCCGTGGAATTATTACCAATAGTTTACTTGAAACGAATCAAGCCGATATTTATGCGATTGGCGATTGTGCAGAAGTAAATGGCACGCTACTTCCATATGTAATGCCAATTATGCAGCAAGCTCGTGCTCTTGCAAAAACCCTCAGCGGACAACAAACTGCCGTGCACTACCCTGCTATGCCAGTTGCAGTAAAAACTCCTGCAGCTCCACTTACAGTGTTACCAGCTCCAGTAGATGTAGAAGTGAACTGGGAAACAGAAGAGTTCGACGATGGTATGCTTGCTAAAGCAATTGACAATGAAGGAACATTGCGTGGTTTCGTATTGTTAGGTGCAACAGCAGGTAAACAACGCTTAACTTTAACAAAGCTTGTTCCAGATCTTATTCCAGCCCAAGCATAAGGTTTGAATCAGGAATACTCTTTTGTGAGTATTCCTTTAAGGAATGAATAACATGAATAGTGCCTTACAGTTTAACATTTCGCCGTACACATCCTTCATGCAAGAAACCAAGGTCAACTTAGGCAATGGTATTGAGCTACATGTAGAAGTAGGTGGAAAACCGGAACATCCAACCATTTTGCTGATTATGGGTCTTGGCGCTCAAATGCTTTTCTGGCCGGATTTCTTCTGTAAATCACTCATTGATCAAGGTTTTCGTGTTATTCGTTTTGATAACCGTGATATTGGCCTTTCTTCAAAAGTACGTCATGAAGGTAAACGGTTAAATACGGTTAAATTGATGGGTCGCTTTGCGCTGGGGTTAAGTAACCAAGGGGCGCCTTATACTCTGCATGATATGGCAGATGATGTATCAATGCTCATTGACCGCTTAGGCGTGACTAAAACACATGTCATTGGTGCATCAATGGGCGGGATGATCGCTCAAATTCTTGCAGCAAAATATCCTGAAAAGGTTGAGAAATTAGGGCTCATGTTTACCAGTAATAATCAGCCTTTTTTACCCCCTCCTTTTCCGAAACAGCTTTTGAGTTTAATTGGCAAACCCGAGTCACGTGACGAAGAAGGTATTGTTAATCACAGTTTAAAATTATTTCAATTGATTGGTTCACCTGGTTACGTCAACCAGATTGAAGCAATGCAAACTGCACGCAAACTTTATCAACGTAGCTATTATCCTGCTGGTGTACTTCAACAGTTTTTAGCAATATTATGTACAGGCTCCTTACTTCAACTGGACCGTGAAATTAAGCAACCCGCGTTAGTCTTACATGGCTCTCGTGATCGCTTACTTCCACCTAGTCACGGTAAGGCTGTAGCAAAAGCAATTTCCGGTGCTAAGTTTGAATTAATTGATGGAATGGGGCATGATATCCCTGCACATTTTATTCCTCAGCTTAGCGGTTTATTTGCGCATCATTTTAAATCATCATACTAGGACACTATGGCTGCATTACCCTCACTAAGACAGCTATCATATTTAGTTACGTTGTCGGAAACTTTGCATTTTACTGAAGCAGCACGCCGCTCTTTTGTCACGCAATCGACGTTATCAGGCGGCATCATGGAGCTTGAACGATTATTAGGTGGCGTTCTGGTAGAGCGTGACCGTCAGAATGTGCGTTTAACACCATTGGGTGAACAAGTTGTTGCTCGTGCCCGTGTATTACTAGCAGATGCTCAAGATTTAATGCGATTGAGCCGTGAAATGAGTGAACCGTTAACAGGTGATTTGCATTTGGGAGTTATCCCAACCATTGCACCTTTTATCCTGACACGGTTACTTGATGAAGTGCATCAGCAGTTACCTAAAATTCAGTTGCATCTACATGAAGCTCAAAGTGAAAAAATTGTAGAGCGTCTAGAACACGGTAATCTAGACATGATTGTTCTTGCTCTACCGTTTGATACTAGAGGTCTAAAAGTCGCTGAAATCTCGAAAGAAAATTTGTACCTTGTATGTAGTAAGCAAGATACAAATGCTTTGCAAGCAAACTCACTAGATGATCTTGATTTATCGAGATTAATTTTGCTTGAAGAAGGCCACTGTTTACGTGACCACGTTTTAAGTGCATGCCCTATCGGTGAACGTAAAAACGACAACCGTTTAAAAGCAAGCTCTTTACCAACTTTAGTTGAAATGGTTTCTTCTGATTTAGGCTTTACGCTTTTACCAGAGATCGCAATTGAAAATAGTATGATCAAGTTTAATGATCAAATTACTGCAAAACCAATTGAAGATGCTCCAAGCCGCACTTTAGCGCTAGTCACTCGTAAAAGTACGCCGCTACAAAGTGAATTCGACGTGTTACTGCAAATTATGCAGAAAATCACCACGAATTTACATGAATAAAAAAAGGAGTCTTCGGACTCCTTTTTATTTTATTGAGGTGTAAGGGATGCCCACTTAAACACCCAAGCAGATTGCATATTCAAACTATTATCAGCAATAATTTTTTCTCTAATAATCTGTGCTATAGCATAGTCGTTGGCTGGATCTATCATGACTCGTATTCCTTTAGTGGTTGAGCTGGTTACGACTTTATAGCCTTTTGCTTCAAGCTGTGATTGAATCCTATTGGCTTTATTTTGATTAGAAGCTAGCGCAACTTGTACCATCCATTTCTTTTCACCATTTTCCAAAATTTCTTTAGCGATCGCAGCATCAAGTTGTTTTTTATTTTCAGAATTTTTTTTTTCTTCTTTTGTGTGAACTTCCTCATTTTTCTTTTGCGCTAAAAACTCATCTTGCTTTTGTTTTCTTTTTTGGATGATTATTGTTTTATTCCTAACCTCCCTCTTTTTAGTTTTATCATTGGAAACAGGCGCAAAATAAGGATATATCGCTTGATCATCAAACCTTTGAAATACGATGATATCCCCATAACACTTCTGATCTGCGTAGGCGGTCACTGGCATTATCCCCAAAAGTATTCTAATAAGTAAATTTCTAATAAAGCATTGCATCTTATTCATTTACCGAAGTTAAGTATATTTAATGCGGCGTATTAAAGTAGATTTCACATGATTTGTATATTTTTAAAATTCAATGTTTTATGGGGAAAATCACATATTTTAAAAACATCTTGCTGTGCTTCAAATTATTATCGTTTACCCAACAACCATTTAGAAAAACTAATTAAATTATTTTGAATTTCATTGAATTAAAAAAGCCGACATTTTGTCGGCTTTTTTAATTAAATTTAAAACTTATTATTTAATCATTTCTAATAGTGCTCTTTGAGCATTATGCAATTTTTCACCCTCTGCTGGCTCAGCACGCACCCAAGTACCATCTGACTGTAACAACCAAGCTTGCTGGTTATCTTGCAAATAGTTTACTAGTCCTTGTTGATAAATACGCTTTTTCAATGCAGGATCTTCCACAGGGAAACATGCTTCAACACGGTTAAATAAATTACGATCCATCCAGTCTGCGCTTGAGCAGTAAATACGCGCATCGCCATTATTGCTAAAGTAATAAACGCGAGTATGTTCAAGGAAACGCCCTACAATTGAACGTACACGAATATTTTCTGATAAGTTAGGCAAACCTGGACGTAAACAGCAAATAGAACGAATAATCAGATCAATCTGAACACCCGCTTGAGATGCTTCATATAATTTATTAATCAATTGAACTTCCGTTAAGGCATTCACTTTCACAATAATTTGAGCTTTACGCCCTGCCTTAGCATTGGCAATTTCTTCATCAATAAAGTTGATGAGCTGAGCATGTAAGGTAAATGGTGCATGTAATAGCTTTTTCAATTTCGCCATTTTGCCCATACCCGTTAGTTCTTGGAAGATACGATGCACATCTTCACACAGATCTTTATCGGTCGTCATAAGACCATAATCGGTATAAATTCGAGCATTCATTGCATGGTAGTTACCAGTGCCTAAATGAACGTAACGTACAAGTTTGTTGTTTTCACGGCGCACCACCATAATCATTTTGGCGTGAGTTTTATAACCAACAATACCGTAAACAACGACAGCCCCCGCTTCTTGTAAAACGTTAGCTACTTCAATATTTGATTCTTCATCAAAGCGGGCACGCAATTCAATAACTGCGGTCACTTCTTTTCCATTACGCGCTGCTTCCGCCAAAATCTGTACAATTTCAGAGTCAGCACCACTACGGTAAAGCGTCTGCTTGATTGCCAATACTTGTGGATCGCGAGCAGCTTCACGAAGTAGCTGAATCACGGGAGCGAAAGATTCAAACGGATGATGAAGCAGAATGTCTTGCTTCTGCATTGCAGAGAAAATGCTCTCGGTCTTTTTAAACACTTTAGGCACAACCGGCGTATGTGAGTCATAACGCAAATGAGGGCGTTTAAAATTTGAAACCAGACGAGCCAAGTTTACAGGGCCATCAACTTTGTATAATTGCTCATCAGTTAAATCAAATTCTTCTAATAAGTACTCGTAAATATGCTGCGGACAGTTATGAGTTACTTCTAAGCGAACAGCACGACCAAAACGTCGAGAACTTAATTCACCTTTTAAAGCTTTAGCTAAATCTTCAACATCTTCATTTAATGCCAAGTCTGCATTACGTGTAACACGAAATTGATAACATCCCGTTGCTGTCATTCCAGGGAATAAATCGGACACATGCTCATGGATAATTGCAGATAGCATGACATGATGTTCTTTACCACCTGTTAACTCATCTGGCAGGCGGACAACGCGAGGTAATGAACGTGGGGCTGGAACCACAGCTAAATCAATTTGACGGCCAAAAGCATCTTTACCTTCTAAGGTAATAATAAAGTTTAAGCTCTTGTTTACAAGACGTGGGAACGGATGCGCTGGATCTAAGCTAATTGGGGTTAATACAGGTGCAACTTGTTCTTGAAAATACTTCTTAATCCAAGCTGACTGTGCTGGCGTTAGTTCACCACGACGGAGGAAGCAAATATCTTCTTCACGTAACTTAGGTAAGATTTCTTCATTTAAAATACGATATTGACGTTCAATCGCAGCATGAGCAGTTTCAGAGATTTTTTGTAAGACTTGTCTTGGTGTCAAACCATCAGGGCTACGACTCTCATTGCCCAGAGAAAATTGCTCCATCACCCCCGCAACACGAATTTCGAAAAACTCGTCTAGATTACGAGAAAAAATGAGCAAGAAATTCATTCGCTCAAGTAATGGATGTAAAGGGTCTACCGCTTGCTCCAATACACGCAAATGGAAGTCAAGAATAGACAGTTCACGATTTATATAACGGTCATTATAACTATATTCTGTTGGGGTCGTTGGTGTAATCGCTGTATTCATGTCTAACTCAATTCTCTATCCAGCCAAAATCTCTATAAAACAGTATGCTGCAAAAATATGACAATTTGGTAAAAACTAAAAAATTTACACATCTTTAAAACATCATTATTCAGGAATCTGGGTGCTATTCATATAACGTAGAATAACGCGTTTTCTATATTGTAGTTTACGATCGTTGCGGTGATCTTGATAATATTTCGGATCAGGCAATAATGCGGCCAAAAAAGCAGCTTGTTCGCGCGTTAAGCTTCTCGCACTTTTACCATAATAATATTGCGCGGCTGCTTCTACACCATATCGATTTTTGCCAAATTCAACAGAGTTCATATATACCTCAAGAATTCGGCGTTTTGACCACATCCGCTCCATCATCCAAGTTGCGATAGTTTCTTGGCCTTTTCGAATAAACGAACGCTTATTGTATAAAAACAAGTTCTTTGCCAGTTGTTGAGACACAGTAGAACCACCCGCAACAACCTCTCCTTCTTCATTATTCCGCTCTAGAGCAAAACGAATGCCATCCCAGTCAAAACCATGGTGATGAATAAATTTTGCATCTTCCCCAGCTAAAATCGCATGCTTGAAATTGTCGCTAATATCATCATAGTCAAGCCATTCATGAATGATCGGCTCTGAGGTATCTGACCAATAATCAATTCGCATAAACATGGTGGTATCAACTTCATGTGTACGCCACCAAACCAAACTTGAGAAAATCCAAAGTTGAATAAGGAGAATTGCCCCAATAAAAATTAACAACACGCGAACAATAAAAGCTTTCATGTTCGTCCTGATCTCCTGTATTCAACTTTTTTCATGTTAAGCTGTTAAGCATGTTCATATATAACAAAAGCATAGCATGACTCAATATCAGCCTCCGCACATTAATCGTAAACTCAATGTACAAACTTGGTGGCTGACCGCCTTATTGATCTTGATTAACGTAGGTTTGTTTGTTTGGCAAATTGCAACTGGTGTCGATATTAGCGACCCAGCCATGAAAGATGCTATTCATTGGGGTGCAGATTTTACACCACTTACTTTTACTGGACAGCCTGAACGCTTATTTACCAGTATGTTTTTTCATTTTGGTCTTGTTCACCTCATGCTTAACATGTGGGCCCTCTATATTTTCGGTAATGTTGCTGAGTCACTATTTGGTCGCTTCTATTTTATAAGCCTGTATTTACTTGCTGGCTTATTTGGTAGCCTTCTCAGTAGCTATATGACTATTCAAAATGGACATGAATTACTGCAACATTTCGATCAAAGCTTACTTCCTCATGTCAGTGCAGGTGCTTCGGGTGCCGTGATGGGATTAGGTGCTGCGTTAACCGTTCTTTCCTTATTTCCACCGCTTCCACATCAAGCCTACATACTCGATAAAAAAGCATTATTAATGATTATGGCCATCAACCTTGTTTTTGGCTTTGTCGCAACGGGTATTAATAATGCCGCGCATATTGGCGGCATGATTATTGGAGCATTCCTTGCACTGATGTGGTACTTAAGCTATGTCAGCAAGTTAAAAACTATACTTAAAATTTTAGGCTTATTAGGCGCAGTAATCATTACGGGTGGTTTTTATATGTACTGTGTACAAATCAACTCACCGTTACTTCCACTCTGGCATGAAATCATCATCCAGAACCCTGACATTATTCCTTAAACTACAATTGGTTTAATTCTCTTAAACTCTGTAAAGGTGGCAAATTACAGAGATAGCCTAGTCGATAACGACCAATCAGGGCACAAACCAGCATCATGCCAAGAGGTAAAATCAGCCAGATTTCAATATGCCACTGTATTGCCATATTCATTTTATAGCTTGCGATCGCACTAATCACTTCTGCAAAACAGCAGGCAACTATGCCTGCTAACAAACCTAAAAACCCAATCTCAAAACTGAGCATTTGCTTCATTTTATTTTTAGATAAACCAAATGAGCGTAGTAAAGCAACTTCACGGCGTCGCTCATCCATTAATAAATTTAGACATGCAATTAAAACGAGTATTCCAGAAAAACCAACTAATGCCGCTAGAACAGTTACTATTTTGACCAAAACATTCATTAAACGTTTTACTTCATCTAAAATCCGGTCAACATCAATAAATACTGTATTTGAGAACTGCTGAATAATATTGATCATTTTTGGTTGATCTTGCTTAGGCACATAGAAACTACCTAAATAACTTCCAGCATTTTCGTCTAAGGTTTTAGGTGAAAAAATAAAGAAAAAGTTAGGGCTAAAGCTTTCCCACTCGACACTCCGAAAATTCACAACTTTGGCCTGTAAGTTGCCTTCGGGCAAACTAAAAGTAAGCTTATCTCCAATTTGAATTCCTAAACTTTCGGCAGTTTTACTTTCGACTGAAACTTGCCCTACGCCATTAAACTGGGCTTGACCATTTGTAATGACATTGTCATTTGGTAGTAGATTTGATTGAGTCAAATTCAGTTCACGGCGCAAAGAATTATTTTGCTTTATAGCCTCTTCTGAAAAAGGCACATCATTCTTAGCTAACAATCGGCCACGAATATTTGGATATAACGGCGTGCTTTGCCAGCCATTCTGTTTTAATTGTTGCTCAAATGCTTTTAAATTAAATGGAGGTAATCCATAAACAAATTGATTCGGTGTCCCTTCTGGAAGTTGTTGCTGCCAACGCTCTAATAAATCTGTTCTTAATACACTGAGTACCGTAATGAGGCTTAAGCCTAAAGCCAATGCGGTAATTTGTAAGGCGCTTTGTGATGGCGAACGAATATAAAAAGACAATCGATTTTTCAGCTTTTTTAAGCTACGAAGCAATAGCCAAACAACGGTGTAAAGCAAAATACAAAGAACAATAATTGCCGCCAAAACCAGAATGCTGAGCATTAAGTTTTCACTCAACACCAAACTAAAAACAACTAGGCTAGTGATTCCTGCAAAAAACATGAAGAATAAAGATTTGCGAGATTTGGCTTGCTCCCGAATAACACGAATTGGAGGTGTATTTAAAAGCTCCCAAATGCTTGGCAAAATAAAACCAAGCAGCACAATCACGCTGGTAAAAATCGCAATTGGTAAAGGCCCGATTAAAAGAGGTACAACCGAAAAACTTAACTCTAATTGAGGAATCAATTGCAGCATAAGTTGCAGCAGACCAAACCCCATGATTAAACCTAATAGGCTTCCTAGCACAATTGAAATCGCACTGACAATACAAAGCAATCCAATATATGCCCACAAGATTTGGAACTTACTGGCACCTAAACATCTAATAAGTGCAATGTGATCTTGGTTTTGTTGAACATATCTTTGACTCGTTAAAGCGATGGCAATACCACACAATAAAATCGTTAAAATATTGGCCAATTGCAAAAAGGTATCTAAATTTTCAAGCGGACGTAATAACCTACTGTTCGATTCACTTGCATCACGTAAACGCAAGCCAGCCGTTTCATCTACATCTTTAGAAGGTTGATGCTGTTGCTTAAATTGCTTTGAAAATGACTGAACCTGTTCAGGGCTACCTGCCATTAATAAACGATAGTCAATTCTGCTCCCTGTCTGAATCGCATGAGTCTTAGCAATATCGGCTTGATGAATAATAACGGTTGGCGAAAAGCCCGAAAAACCGAGCTCCTGATTTGAATCACGCACAATCACGCCACTAAAACGGAAGGTACCATCAGCAATAGAAACAGTATCTCCTAGCTTTACTTTAAGTAAATCGGCTGCTCTTTGACTTAGCCAAACTTCACCAGATTGAATCGCTTTAGCACTTGGTTCAATTTCCAACTGTCCTCTGAGTGGAAATAAAGGCTCAATTGCCTTTGCATTCACCATGACAAACTGATCTTGGGTATGTGCCATCGAGCTAAATATAGTGACATTAGTTTGCTTTAAACCAAGCTGCTCAGCTTTCTTTTTCCACTGCTGTTCGATAGGCTCGTTATTCGACAGAACTAAATCAGCACCCAGCATTTGTGAAGCTTGCAGACTGACTGCATTTTTAACTTGGTCATTACTAAACTTCAGGGCTGTCGTTGCGCTAATCGCAAGCGATAAAGCAATAATGAGTAGATATAATCCACCCGTACGAAAACTCTGTAGCAAAAGTGGTTTGAGAAGATTACGCATAGTTTAACCACCCTGTACTGTCTTTAGTCGGCCATCATCTAACTCAACATGACGCTGACAAAGGGATGCTAAATTACGATCATGGGTGACTAAAATCAGAGTCGTACCTAACTCTCGATTTAAATCAAAGAGCAAGCTTTCAATTTCTTGTGCTGTCTGACCATCTAGGTTTCCAGTCGGTTCATCCGCAAAAATAATTTGTGGTTCTGCAATAAGAGCTCGTGCAATGGCTACACGCTGCTGCTCGCCACCAGATAAGACTTTAGGCGTTTGTTCAACTTGACGACTCAGCCCTACTCGATGCAACCAATCTAAAGCTTTTTTCTCCGCTGTTTTATAATCAAAGTCTTTACGTAATCGTAAAGGTAACATCACATTTTCAAGCGCACTCAACTGAGGCAGAAGTTGAAAAGACTGAAATACAAAACCAATATGCTGCATTCTGATTTGGGCACGTTGTTCCTCTGTTAACTGATGAACAGCTTGACCACACAACCAGACTTCTCCTTCAGACGGTTGATCTAAAGTCGCCAAAATTCCTAGTAAGGTTGATTTACCTGAGCCGGAACGTCCCGTAATTGCTACCTGTTCCCCTTCAAAAATCTCTAAATCAATATCTTTTAAAATCGTAAACTGATTTTGGTTAATCTGAATAGTTTGTGTAACTTGATGGGCAGCAATGATGGGTTGTGGCATGATGTGAAAAGTCCTATGTATTCAGAATCAGGGTCGAAGTACAAATGTATAAATCTTTTTTGATTGGTTCTAAAAGCATCATGCTCATCTCATTAAGTATGCTGCCCATGCTTGTATCGGCGAAAACTATTTTAATTTTAGGAGATAGTATTAGTGCCGGTTACGGAATTGATCCCAAACAAGGTTGGGTACAATTACTGCAAAAACGTTTAGACCAACAGTATCCCAAACAACACAAAGTGGTCAATGCAAGTGTTAGTGGAGAAACGACTAGCGGTGCTTTAGCTCGATTACCTAAGTTATTACAGACCTATAAGCCGAATGTGGTCGTGATTGAATTAGGCGGGAATGATGGCTTGCGTGGTCAACCGCCTCAAATGATTCAAAAAAATCTGGATCAGCTCATTCAATTAAGCCAGAAACAAAAAGCCAAAGTTATTCTTTTTGGCATGAAGATTCCGCCAAATTATGGGGCTGCGTATAGCAAAGCTTTTGAAAATAATTATAAAGTTGTAAGTCAAAAATATCAGGTGAAACTACTACCGTTTTTTCTAGATGGTGTTGCTGGTCAAAAACAGCTTATGCAAAATGATTTGATTCATCCCAATGCTCAAGCGCAGTCAAAACTACTTAATTTAGCTTACCCATATATAAAAGGTGCCCTATAGGCACCTTTTATCTTTAAGCATTCTTTTTAATATAATCAGAAATCAAAAAAAGTAACTTCACCTGTTTCGAGTGAATATTCTGCACCAACAACAATTAATTCACCTTTTGCAATCAGGCTCTCTAACACCGCTGAACCATGGCGTAATTGATTTACAGAAGCAAAAACGTTTGAACGTACCGCATGACATGATAATTTTTTCAAATCATTTTTTAAGTCAGTCTGCATTAAAATTTCAACTGATGGACGAACGCGGTTCACAATCGACATTAGGTTAGATGATGGCGGGTGATCAGGATTCATTAACGTATCAATTGTTGCTTGAATCGCACCACAATGGCTGTGTCCTAATACAACTACAACTGGGCAGTCATAACGCTCTGCTGCGAACTCAACACTACCGACTTGTGAAGGTGCAACCACATTACCAGCTACACGGATTACGAATAAGTCACCAAGACCTTGGTCAAATACCATCTCTGCTGGAACACGAGAATCTGAGCAGCCAAGTACAATTGCAAACGGATTTTGATCCTTTGCCATTTCAGCGCGTTCTTGATGAGATAAGGTTTTTGCAAGGGAAGTATTTCCATTTACAAATCGTTGATTACCGGCTTTCAGACGATCTAAAACTTCTTGCGCAGTAGGCATTTTATATTTCCATTGTTTTTTCAAGGTTGGAAATCATTTTAATGTGTCAAAATTTGAATGTCACTGACAAAAAATAAATCCTTTTCTATGAAAAAATTTAAAAATACTTAACCTGCTTTAATGTAGAGCTCACTGCATATTCGCTACTGTTTAGTGAAAAAATAGACATACTTTGGTTCTCGGATTGACTATAATTTTCTTCATTCCAAACATTTGGCAAATGACTCATTGGCAAAGTTTTTCAATAATTTTTCAAACTCGCTCAAGCTTCAAGGATGAAATCTATGACAAGGCTGTCCACATCAATTAAGGCCTCTATGAAAAAAACTGCTACCGCACTGACTTTGGCTTGTAGCGTATCGTCAGTGATGAGTATTTCTCAAACACAGGCAGCCGATAATATTGATGTGACATTCCAGAATGTGTTACAGCAAGAACGTAGCTGGGCAGGTCTACAAAGTAAAAGCTTAAAAGTCGGTGATGTGACTTGGTCATATAGCGAAGGCGGCTCTACAACAAAACCGACTTTACTCCTTATTCATGGCCTAGCGGGTAGCCGTGATAACTGGAACCGAGTGGCTCGTTATCTCACCACAAATTATCATGTCATTATTCCTGATTTACCGGGTAGTGGTGAAACTATCGTTTCCCAAGACTTCGATTATTCAGTACCAAATCTTGCTGAAAAATTACGTCGCTTTGTTGAGGCTGCAAATTTAAAAGGTCCAATTCATATTGCTGGGCACTCACTCGGCGGATCTATTGCCCTACTCTATGCTGGACAGTATCCATTTGAAACCAAAAGTTTATTTTTAGTAGATAGCGGCGGTATTTTTCGCTCAGCCAATACAATTTATTTAAAAGATCCTGCTTACCTCAAACAACTTTTAGTGTCTAAAAAAGGTGACTTTAATTATTTATTAAAACAAACCATGTTTAATCCTCCGTTTATTCCTAAAGAGTTTCTTCAAGCTCAAGAAAAGTTGATGATTGATCAGGCGCCTCAAACACAAAAACTGGTTGATCAATTGATTGCACTTAATAAAGTCTATACACCAGACTCCTTTGCAGTACTTACCAAAACGATCGATGCACCGACGCTCATTCTATGGGGCAAACAAGATAAGATTATTAATGTCGAAGTAGCAAGTGAACTAAAACGACTTTTAAAGAATGCTCAGCCTCCAGTTATTCTAGAAAATGTAGGTCATATGCCAATATTGGAAGCTGAACAGTTGGTTATGCAACAATATCTACCGTTTTTACTTAAAGTAGAAACAAATCAGTCGTCAAAAACGACCACACCTTAAATAAAACTTCGGACTTGTGAGACCTTATGTCTACCCAACCACTTATTGAAAAACTTATTGAAGCTCATCTAGATTTTTTAGATGAGCAATTTGCTCAGACTCAGGTGATCCAGCAAGAGTTTGAGCAATTTTATCATTGGTTGGGGAGTCGGCAATTACAACATCTGTGGACTTTTGAACAAATTCAACAGCTCATTCAAAAGCAGATTTTAGATACGCCTGCTTCTGATTTCCTGATTGAACAAATTGCTGAGCATATTCGCTTTGCATTGATTCATCCTGCAAATGAAACCGCAACTGTTGAAGATGTTATTCCTGTTTTAACGATTGACCGAATTGCACAATACGTTGCAAGTAAAGAAGAGCACCGTAAAAAACTGATTAAAACGATTGTGAATAATCCTGCTTTTTCGGTCCTGCTCACGCAACTGATTCAGCAAACAATGCATGATTATTTAGATGAATCAATGTCAAAGCGTGTACCAGGTGTAGGTCGTTTTATGAAAATGGGGAAATCTGTTTTAGAAACAGTAACCGATTCAAATCTGGACGATACGATTAATCATTATTTGCAAAAGAATATTTTAAAACTCAGCCAAATGAGTGAGCGTGTTTTAAACCAACATTTTGACAATGATAAGCTCTACCATTTTCAGGCAAATGTTTGGCATAAAGTTAAAACTATGCCACTTTCTGTTTTAAAAAATTATGTAGAAACTCAAGACTTATCAAAAACGGTTGGCCTAGGACATGAAATCTGGGACCACATTCGTCAAACTGATTATCTAAAACAGCAAGTACATGATGGTATCTATACTTGGTATGCACGTAATCAAGAGCGTAGTTTTGACTTGTTACTTCGTGACCTCAATATCGATGAAAGCTTAGTGCAACATGAGCTGACCACGTTACTTGTGCCTGTATTACAGCAGTTAATTACAATAGGACATTTAAGACGTCGTGCCCGTGTGTACTTAGAGAAGTTTTATTATTCTGAAAAAGCATTAGATATTTTAAATAACAAAGGCGCTTAGAGCGCCTTTGTTATTTATGTTGATTAGAAAGAATATTTTAAAGAAGCGTAATAAGCTCGACCTGGTTCATTATAAGTTTGGCTGATTGAATTACTGTCTCTTAAAATTTGTTTATCAAACAAGTTGCTCACACCAACACGCGTACTTATATTGTCTGAAAATTTATAACCGACATTTATTCCAGCGGTACTATAGCTTTTTACAGTACTTGGCTTAAGCGCAGAATTTGCTCCACCTGAACCAATACCAGATTCGATTCTACTTTCTGCAAACTGACGTGATTTTTGACGACCATATTGAGTAAATACAAAATTCACATCTAACTGATCTGTGATGTCATAATCAAAAATTGAGTTAATTGTATAGATTGGAACTAAAGATAATGGATTACCTGTTTGTTTATCTTTTGAATCCATCATATACGTAAAGTTGTTAGTCCAGCGGATATCACCGAAATCTAATCCTAAGCTTCCTTCAAAACCTTGAATTAATGCTTTAGGCGTATTTTCCCAACGTAAGATATTCCACTTAGTATTGGTCACAGCTCCTGTATTTGCATTTGTGCTTGAACCATCAACTGTTCCAACAACGTTTGTACCAGCCACAATTTTATCTTTATAGTCATTGCGGAACCAAGTTAAGCTTGCATTCACGATATCTTTTTGGAACTGGATACCAAGCTCTTTGTTTACCGAAGTTTCTGGTTTTAAATCACCATTACCTTGCAACAAGCAACGTGACTCAATATTGGCCGGACAACCATTACCATTTGTACTTAATAAATACCCTTCGGCATTTTGATACATATTCGGTGCTTTATAAGCTTTTGCTACCCCACCTTTTAAAGTGAAATAATCGTTAAGTCTTTGGGTAATATTTAAGCTTGGGCTCCAGTTAGAACCAGATTTACTATGGTCATCAAAACGAAGGCCTAACACGATATCTGTACTGTCTGTGAGTTTCAAGTTATCTTCGACATATGCAGAAGCAATACGTGACTCCATTTTACTGCGATCGCCTTTAGCCAATTGATCGCCATAGCCTGAACCACTACTGTCTTTCCCTTGATTTGTCGACACATTATCTTTAAATCTGTCTTCAACCCATTCGGTACCAAGTGTTAATACATGTGGTACATAATATTCAAAAGGAATATTGGCTTCACCATTAAATCGAAGAGTTTCTAAACGTGAAGTGGCTTTATCATCAAGGTTATTAATTTTTCCTTCTGTACTACCGCCCAGGCCTTCTGGAAGGCGTTTATTATGCGTTTTGTCATATTGAGCAACGAGTTTACTCTTACCCCAAGACCAATCACCCTCATGGGTTAATGCGTAGCTATCACGGTACATAGTATTGGTTTCTTTACCAATAAGTTCCGAAAGAATCGCATCAGCTTCCGCATTTGCATTTAACTGAGAGTCACCAGAATAAATATTACCTTGTTTGCTAGAAGAGACATCAAGCAAAACAGTTTGCTGGTCTGTTGCCTGCCAAGCTAAACGGCCTGAAATATCTTTATTTTTAACGCCTTCACGCCCCGCTGCGGTACTACCAATTGATTTATTAATATCAACATCGTCAGCTTCTGTTTTATTGTAATTACCATATAAACGATAAGACAAAACATCTTTAATCAGTGGCCCACTTACGTTAAAACCAACACGATTTGATGCACCTTCTTTAGAGTCTTCAGGTTGCGATGTATAAAACTCTACTGAGCCATGGGTTTCATTAGTCACTTTTTTAGTAATGATGTTAACCACACCACCTGCCGCACCAGAACCATAACGAGCCGCTGCTGGACCACGTAAAACCTCAATCGATTCGATTGCTTCTGCTGGTACCCAGTTTGAGTCACCTCGTGTATCACGCTCTCCTTTCCAGCCATAACGGACTGAATTACGAGAATTAATTGGTTTTCCATCCACTAAAATAAGCGTGTTTTCGGGCCCCATTCCACGAATATCAATTTGTCTATTATTGCCACGCTGCCCTGTTGCACTGTTACCTGTTAAATTGACACCAGGCATACGGCGCACATAATCAGAAATATCATTACGAACTGGTAGTTTTTCTAAATCTTCTTGGGTGATTACTGATACACCGAGCGACTGCTTCACCTGCTCTTCAGCTGTTACAAAAATTGTTTCCAATTTCACAGGTTCAGCAGGCTTTTCTAATGCTTTTTCAGCTTGTTCTTGCTCATTTTGTGCAGCATAAGCCATAGACATCATACTTGCCAGTACTGAAACAGAAAGCACTGACTGGATAATACGCTTCGACATAAGTATTCCCAATATATTGATTTATTAAACATCTCTCATTTTCAGTTCCGCATTGTAACAAAGATAAATAAAATTACAAATGATATTGATAATAATTATCATTATTTATATTGAATAATAAAAAAACCTCATTGCGAGGCTTTTTTATTTCACTTTTCAAATAATTTAATTATTTGAAGTAAGCACCTTCTGCTTGCGTATGGTCAGTTTGGTCAACCACACGTTGAAGCTCAGGAATGTTCTCTCTTAAAGTAGTTTCTACACCTTGTTTCAAGGTAACATCAATTGCAGAACAACCTTGGCAACCACCACCAAATTTCAATACAGCAGTTAAACCGTGTTCTGGATCATCTTGTACTTCTACCAAGCTACAATTTCCGCCATGCCCTGCAAGACCTGGGTTAATTTCTGCCTGAAGAATGTAAGTAATACGTTCTTCAATCGAAGCATCTGGACCAACACGTGGAACTTTAGAGTTTGGAGCACGGAAAGTGAGCTGACCACCAAAACGGTCCTTGTTGTAATCAATTACGGCATCTAAAAGATAAGGAATAGATGGCGCATCAATATACGCAGGAAAATCAGGATAGTCCTGCTTATAATCCGTTGGGATCACTTCTTCTGGCGCACTATATGCCATACAGCATTCCGCACGTGGCGTACCCGGATGCTCAACAAAAATTCGAACGCCAATTCCCGGAGTATTTTGCTTCGTTAGTAAATCGTGCAAATACTCTTGTGCAGATGGTGTAATCAAAAGGTTTGGAATTTCTTCTGCAACAGCAGTGTTGGTGTTCTCAGTCGACATAACAATATTCCTCAAGCTGATGCCTTTATATTAACCGAAGATGAGGTGGATTTAAAAAAAATCAACTAAATTTGTCGGATTTATACACAACAGGGTTTCAACTTAAGTTTTTAATGGCATTATTGAGCTCAGTATTGATCATTTTTTAAATATTTCTTATGTTGCATTTGCCGTTTAACCATACAGTTACTCTTATTATTATTACGGTCATTATCTCTTTACTTGCTTTTAGCAATCAAAATGTAATGAACCGATTGATTTTTTGGCCGCCTGCAATGCAACGTGGACAAATTGATCGATTCATTACTCATGGCTTTATCCATGCCGACGGAACACATTTACTGTTCAACATGATTACCCTGTTTTTCTTTGGCAGTATTATTGAAAGTTTTTATCGCCAATATTTCTATGATATGGGTTTTGTGTTGTTTTACTTAGGTGGCTTAATCTTTGCGATTTTGCCAAGCTATTTACAACATAAAAATGATGCGAACTGGGCCAGTCTAGGCGCTTCTGGTGCTGTTTCAGCGGTTTTATTTGCTTATATCCTATTCCAACCGTGGAAACTTATCTTTGTATTTTTCATTCCTGTACCCGCTATTATTTTCGCTATTTTATATGTGGCGTACAGTATTTGGGCTGGTAAGCGAGGTAATAGTCATATCAACCATAGCGCTCATTTGTGGGGTGCAGCTTACGGGATCATCGTAACCATTTTACTTGAACCTAAAGTTATTCCACATTTCTTAGACCAGCTTACCCGTCTTCCTTTCTAAACGATATAAATCAAAGAAAAGCCCGTTATGGGCTTTTCTTTTTTTCTGATTTATTTATCTGCATAAATTCTCAGTCTTTTTTCTGATTTTCTTTGATCAATTCGTTGTTTTGTTTGCAAAAACCATCTGATTAAACTCATGCCAATTCTTTTAATAATTCAGATGATACAATGAAGTACAGAGCAATTTTATCTAGCCTTTCTATTGCCTTATTTAGCTTATCTTTGGCTGGATGTAATGACAACGATAATCAAGAAAATGTCGTAAGTACGCCTAAGCAACCCAATATCTTATTTATTATGGCTGATGACTTAGGCTATTCAGATTTAGGGGCTTTTGGTGGCGAAATTCACACCCCTAATATTGATAGTCTGGCTCAAGAAGGTCGCCTTTTAACGGATTATCATACTGCCCCGACCTGTTCGCCAACACGCTCTCAACTTATTTCCGGTACTGATCATCATTTAGCTGGTATTGGGGCAATGGCGGAACTCACCCCAGAGCATTTGAAGGGACAACCAGGTTATGAAGGCTATTTAAACGAACGTTCTTTATCGATTGCCCAAGTACTTAAAGACAATGGTTACCGCACGTATATTAGTGGTAAATGGCATTTAGGCTTAACCCCTGAAAGCAATGCACATGCTAAGGGTTTTGATCATTCATTTACCTTATTACAAGGTTTAGACCATCATTTTAAACAAGCTCCAAGTGCCTTTAAACGAAATTCAACTTATACAGAAGATGGGCAAATTATTCCAACTTCGGCATTGCCTGATGACTTTTTCTCTACCAACTATTTTACCGACAAATTACTGAGCTACTTAGATTCAGGCAAAAATAGTGGCAAACCGTTCTTTGCTTATGCTGCTTATACGGCGCCTCACTGGCCAATTCAAGCCCCAGCTGAATATCGTGAAAAATATCGCGGAGTTTATGATGTAGGTTACGATGCAATTCGTAATGCCCGCATTTCTAGACAAAAACAGCTTGGAATTATTCCTGCAAACTTTGATGCAGCAGAACCAATTGCGACTCAAAATGCTCCACAAAAATATGGGAAATGGGATGAGTTAACAGCCGAACAAAAGGCACTAGAAGCTCGTAAGATGGAAATCTATGCGGGTATGGTAGAAAATCTTGATGCCAATGTCGGCCGCATTATTCAATATCTCAAACAAAATAATCTTTATGACAATACTTTAATTTTCTTTGTTTCAGACAATGGCGCAGAAGGTTTTGTACGTGGCGGATATGGCAGTGAATCTGGTTTTGATAACTCAGTAGCCAATGTTGGTACACCTACTTCATATCACTATATTGGGCCACGTTGGGCCGAAGTCAGTGCGGCACCTTTCCACTTATGGAAAGATACGGCGGGCGAAGGCGCAACGACTGCCCCTGCTATTGTGAAATTACCAAATCAGAAAAAAGCGGAAGAGACAAATCATAGCTTTGCATCTGTACTCGATGTTTTCCCTACCTTACTAGAATATGCTCATATTCCAGTACCACAAGGTCAATACAATGGCCGGGCCATTAATACGCCATCTGGAATTTCATGGAAACCTTTGCTTGAAAACAAAACCGATACTATTCGCCCTGCAAATTTTAGCTTTGCCGATGAGCTGCATGGCAGCAAATATGCAAAACAAGGTGAATGGAAAATCGCACTTCAAGGGCGGCCTGAATTAGGCACAGGGACTTGGGAGCTATACAACATTAAATTAGATCGCGGTGAAAGACAAAACGTTGCTCAGCTTTATCCTGCAAAAGTTCAAGAACTCTTATCGGTCTATCAAAAATATACTGAAAAAAATGGTGTGCAGGAATATAACGCCAAATGAAATTGAAGCCATTTTTAGTTACCACAATCAGCCTGTCTATTATGACAGGCTGTAGCGAATCTTCAAAATTTTCTGAATCTAGGTCTTCGACGCAACAGCAAACATCTTTAGCTGATTTAGGATCTATTGAAAAGTGTCAAAACTATACTGGTCTGCCTCAGGGTTGGCTCAAACAGCCTACAGCAGGAATGGTTTTAATTGCCGATGGAGATTTTAACTTTGGTTCTGAAAAGGCCTATCCCGATGAACTTAATTTTGGAAAAAAGCAGCGCGAAGTCAAAGGATTTTGGATTGACCAAACTGAAGTTACGGTCGCTCAGTTTGCAAGTTTTGTAAAAGCAACTGGCTATATTACCGATGCCGAAAAACAAAAACAGGCTGCTGTTTTCTCACCAGACCCTCATCACCCACAGCAATGGTGGCAGCTAAAATCAGGGTATACATGGAAGACGCCAAACGGCGGTACTGGAGCTATAGCAAATCCTAATGAGCCTGTAAGGTATGTAAGTAAAAATGATGCTGAACATTATGCAGTGTGGCTAGGACGTGATTTACCAACAGAACTAGAATGGGAATATGCAGCTAAAGCCAATTCAAAAACTGATACCCCTTTACATCAGGCCCCTACTGATGAACATCAACATCCGCAAGCTAATTACTGGCAAGGCGAATTCCCTTTTCAAAACCTAAATCAAGATCACTTTAAAGGTGTTGCACCCGTTGGATGTTTTACGGCAAATAATTTCAAACTATTTGATATGATTGGAAATGTATGGGAATGGACATCATCTCCCTATCAAGGTGCTCATGACCAGCATATGGGAAATTATTCTGATTTACGTCAACAACAAATCACCAGCACTCAATATGTAATTAAAGGTGGATCTTTTCTTTGTGCACAAAATTATTGTTCACGTTATCGTAGCAGTAGCCGTTATCCACAAGATTTTGATTTAGCTGCAACACATGTTGGATTTCGGACTATTTTACGGTCTCCTTAATTTCTACTTAATTCGACTTATTAAAGATATTTTTTAACCAAAATTAGATCGAAAAATAATCAAAATGTTTTTATAGTACAAGTGAGAATGATAAAAAAGTGAGAACAAGATGAAAACTTTACTTCTTTGTGCCGCAGCAATTTTCACAATGTCACTATCAGCCTGTGCGGTCCATACACCTGAAGGTAGTATTGTGATTGACCCTGATTCACCATATTACGGACATCCAGGAGGCTTTTGCCCACCAGGACAAGCTAAAAAAGGACGTTGTTAGAAATACCCTCTTTTAAAGTAATTTTGAAGTTACTCTAAAGAAATAGGCTTCAATCAAGTGATGAATTGAATACTAAATGGAGGGTTCCAGCCCAAAAATAGATGGGATGAAACTAGAAAATTATGGTGTAAAAAAATCACCATATCCCCAAGATTTTTAAAAGACAATCTTACGTTGTCTTCTATCTAGTTTCACCCCAATTCTTTCTTATTCCGTTTGACTTTTCTTACCGCTTAAGAAAAAAGTCTAGTTTTTAATCATTTCTGTATCTCTATTATTGATACATTTTGAACAATTTACCTTCAGGTTAATACTGATGTATTTGCTTAATACAAAATAAACATTTATGTAACGTAAGTCTATAAAAATGTTCTAAAAATGTGAAAAAAATTAAGGCCAAAATGAGATGAATTTATCATAATAACTTTCTCTTTCACGTTTCATCACATAAATAATCAATATTATTTTGTCAGTTATTGCCACTCGTTTCCTTTCATTGGCATAGATAATGTATACACATGTATATTAACCCAGTCGTATAAACGAGATATTTTATGTCCAGCACAAGTCAAGTCGAAGGTCTACAATTTCCGGTACACGCCTCAACAAAAAAACAAAGTACATCTCTTACAGGCCAAGAGATTTTGTCAGAGGCCTTATCTATTGTAGATAATAAAACCGCACAACAAGTGTTGAATGAAAAAAACTGGCGAAAAAACTATCCTTTATATTTTAAAGCTCTTGTTAAACAAGGGATTTCTAATATCAACAAGCCAATTACTATTGCGAAGCAAGGATTGCATAAAGCTCACCATATTTTTGATTATTATCGTGATGGTAAACACTACCTTTTAAAAGATGCAGTTCATATTGCTTCATCAACTCCTCTCTATACAGTAAAACTTAAAGGTGAAAGTGACGCAGCACCAGAGTGGTATGTTCCCTATAAAGGACAAAAGCTGAGTGGACAAAGCTTATTAGACCAGATTCAACGCTGGGAAGAGGCTGGTATTATTGAGCCAAGTCATGCAAAAGCACTTCGTGAAGCTATTGCTCATCCTGAATGGTTCGATTTGTCTGACCGTACGATGGTGCTGTTTGGTGCAGCCTCAGAAGCAGGACCACTGCCTTGGTTAGCCAAATGGAAAGCAAATATTGTTGCTGTAGATTTACCAAACTCACGAGTCTGGGGCAAAATCTTAAATACGATTCAACAAGGGAATGCAACACTCATTGCACCATGTGTTGAAGCCGTTGATTCGTCAGCAAAAGCTTCTGAGTTAAAAGATAAGCTGGGTGCAAATTTACTGACTCAATTACCAGAAATAGCACAGTGGCTGGTGCAGTTTCCACAAAAGTTAGATTTGGCAGCAATCGCCTATTTAGATGGTGAAAAGCATGTCCGCGTTTCCATGGCAATGGATAGCATTATGCAATTTGTGAGCGAGCATAAATCTGATACAAGCCTTATGTTTATGTGTACTCCAACCGATGTTTATGCAGTACCAAAAGAAGTTGCAGAGGCTGCTCAAGAGAAATTTAAATCCCGCAGAAAAATGCAAAAATTGGCAGTAAAAGGCGTTTCTGCTCTTTCGCTCAATCGTTTTTTTCAAGCGCCATACCAAGACTTGGTTACATGTGAAAATGGAAAAACTTATGGTATTGCCGACTGCTTAGTGGTTGAACAAGGTCCAAACTATGCTTTGGCAAAGCGTATTCAACAATGGCGTGCTATTTTGGCCCGCCATCAAGGACAACGTGTCAGCATTAATATTGCACCATCGACAACAACTCATTCAGTGACTAAAAATCCATTATTGAAAGCAGCTTTTAATGGCGCAGAACTTTTCGATGTAGAAGCATTTAGTCCTGAAACCACCAATGCCATTATGGCGGCGCTCTGGATTCATGACTTAAGAAATGAGTCTTCTGTGGCGAATCCTGAAACTGTCTTAGACCATCCGCTTGAACTTGTGATGGAAGGTGCCAATCATGGTGGATTATGGCGTGTCGCTTATTTAGCACGAACTGCCCTACCTTTTGCCGCAATTTATGGTTTTGCTACCGAAAAACTCCCTTTTAGAAAATCATCTAAAAAATAATTTGATTAAAGCCCAATCCTAGAATTGGGCTTTTTTCTAATGTGTTCTTATTTAAATTGAAAGTGCGATAGATATTTTTGCATTTCATCAGGTGGCACCATGCCACCCCCGGTAGCCCATATTACATGATTTGCCTGTTGCAACTGCTCAGCTGTAAACTGGTGTAAAGCCACATAATCAGGACTCGTCTGTACATAATATGGCCCCATCATGCCTGCTACTGCAGAAGGCTCAAGCTGAATATTCTCAGTTTGATTTAAAAGCGCAATGAGCTCATATAAACGTTCATCGTGAATGGTGTAATAGCCATCAATTAACTGTTGCATAGCACGCCCGACAAAACCTGAAGCACGCCCTACCGCAAGTCCGTCTGCCGCAGTAACGTTATCAATGCCAATGTCATTAACTGAAATCTGATCATGCAAACCTGTGTGGACACCAAGTAACATGCACGGCGAATGTGTGGGTTCTGCAAAGATACAATGTACATGCTCACCAAAAGCCAGTTTTAGTCCAAAACTCACCCCACCTGGGCCACCACCGACGCCACACGGCAAATACACAAATAATGGGTGTTCAGCATCGACTTTAATTTGGTTTTGCTCAAATTGCTGTTTTAGGCGTATTCCTGCAACGGCATAACCTAAAAATAATGTTGTTGAGTTTTCATCATCAATGAAAAAGCAGTGTGGATCTTGCTCTGCGGCTTTACGTCCCTCTTCAACAGCTACTCCGTAATCACTCGCATATTCCACAACGTTGACGCCGAGTGAACGTAGTTTGTCTTTTTTCCACTGTCTAGCATCAGCCGACATATGAACAGTGACTCTAAAGCCGAGTTTGGCGCTCATAATACCAATAGAAAGCCCAAGGTTGCCTGTAGAACCTACTGCAATTTGATACTTAGAAAAGAATGCTCTAAATGAATCTTGATCTAATTTACTATAATCATCTTCTGGTTTGAGTAACCCTGCCTGCATGGCAAGTTTTTCAGCATGTGTGAGCACTTCATAAATGCCACCACGCGCTTTGATAGAGCCTGAAATTGGTAGATGACTATCCTTTTTCAGCCAGAATGTTCCGTTAAGCTGTACTTGTTTTGCTGAAGAAAGTGCTTGTTGCATATGAGCAATTTCAACAATATCTGATTCAATTTTTCCATGTTGTGTTTGAGTTTCAGGAAATACTTTTGCCAAATAAGGTGCGAAACGCGCTAGTCTTGCTTCTGCTTCACTTACATCCTTAGCGGTTAGTCCAACTTTTTCTAAAGCTTCTTTTAAAGGATATCGATGAGGTGTAAACCAAAATGTTTCTTGATAGGCTTGGAGTGTTTCAATAAGTGGAAATTGTTGTTTTAGCTGATGTATTTGAACCGCATTCATAATATATCCTGATATAAAATTTTAAGCCCAGCGTATAAAGCTGTTTGATGACCTATAACAACTTATTAATTTATAGATGAATGTACATGAAAAATAGTCTCAACTTTAAAAACTAAACAAATAAAAAAGCCACTGTGAACAGTGGCTTTAATTTTTTAAATACTTTTATACAAACTGTAAGAATAACCAGTACAAACCACCTGACAAGCAGATTGTTGCAGGAAGAGTAAATACCCATGCAGAGAGTATTGTCTTCACAGTATTAAAGTTTAAACCTGATTTATTCGCGACCATCGTACCCGCAACAGCACTGTTTAAAACGTGTGTTGTTGAAACTGGCATACCTAAACCATCAGCAGCTGCAATTGTACTCATTGCAACAAGCTCAGCAGACATCCCTTGACCATAAGTCATGTGATGCTTACCAATACGCTCACCTACAGTCACAACGATACGTTTCCAACCCACCATTGTGCCTAGACCAAGTGCTAAAGCAACAGCCACTTTTACCCAAGTCGGAATGTATTGTAAGAATGAATCTAAGCTACTACGGTATTCTTTCACAAGCTTTTTCTGTGAGTCATCCATTTTTGGTAAAGCATCTGCTTTATCCAAACGCTTAAATGTCGTGGTGCTTAAATACATGTCATTACGAATTTCGCTAATTGCAGCTTCAGGAATATCTTTTAAGTTGCTATAGCTAGAAACTCGCTCACCCAAGTGATCAGTCATACTTGCCAATGCAGGCACGACTTCTGGAGTTTGCTGTTTAGTTTGAATATATTTAGTCAGAATAACACGTGCTTTTTCATCGGTTAATTCTGGCTGATTTTGATTCAAAAATACGGCAGTTTGAGAAGAAAGCTGATGGAATGATTGAACTTGCTGAGTATCAAGATTTTTATTTAATGAATAAGCCAACGGCACCAGACCAACCAAAATCAGCATGATGAGTCCCATACCCTTTTGACCGTCATTCGAACCATGTGCAAAACTCACACCTGTACAGGTAAAGATCAAGATTGCACGAATGATTGCTGGTGGTGGTTTATTCCCTTCAGGTGGCTGGAATAATTCTAATTGGCGTTTAAAAATAGTTTTAACCAACAAGAATACAATCGCTGCAAAAGCGAAACCAATTAAAGGTGAAAATAATAATGCCTTACCGACTTTAATCACCTGATCCATATCAACACCACTGGTCGTTACGCCAGTCGATGCACTCAATAGATGGTTCATAATGCCCACACCCAAGATTGAACCAATCAAGGTATGAGAGCTAGAAGCAGGAATACCCAAGAACCAAGTACCTAAGTTCCAGAGAATTGCAGCAATAAGCAATGCAAAAACCATTGCGAAACCTGCACCACTACCCATATTCATGATCAATTCAACAGGCAACAATGCAATAATGCCGTAAGCGACTGCGCCGCTTGCAACCATTACCCCAAGAAAATTACAAAAACCAGCCCACATGACTGCAACCGGTGCTGGTAAAGCATTGGTGTAAATTACTGTTGCCACTGCATTTGCAGTATCGTGGAAGCCATTTACAAACTCAAAGCCTAAAGCAATCAAGAGTGCAGTTGATAAAAGAATAACTGAATAAAGACTCAAAGGTGGTACATGCGCTAAATCAGCACTCACCTGAAATCCAATATAAATAAGTGTTGCAACAATAATCGTCAGAAACACCGGCATAAAAAATTTAGGTGTCGGGACATGTACATTCGTCGATTTGACTTGCAGGTTTGCCGCAAGTTTTGAATCCGAAACAGGGGGTAGATTAGAATTCATGCAGACGGTAAGAGGATAAAAAAATCCTCTGTATTCTTAAATTAAATTATGACAATTATATGACAAAGCGGCGCCTGATGAAGTCAATTTTTCACATTTTGACCTCATTTGATGCACCTTTCCTCTATGATTTTTATTTTTTTATTTAAATACAATAATTTACATAAGTCCCCACCCATCTATTTTATGACTATTTTTGAAGCAAAAATATCTAAAAAATTACCTAAACGTCTACTTTTTAAACACAACAACTGTCATAAAACCGAATATTGGAGATGAAATATTTCAATATCATGATCATTTTATGAATATTTGATGAAAAAACAGTCTTCATTTGTCATAAAAGCCGATTTTTAATGAATCTATTACAGTGAATGATGGGTCGTTATAGGTCATCAATTGCGCAACTATTCTGTTACAATAGCGCCGCATTTTTAAATTCATATAAAAGATCGGGGTTTTCTATGTCTACGCTTGCCACCCTAAAAGCGCTTCTTGCTAAACGCATTCTGATTATTGATGGTGCAATGGGAACTATGATCCAACGCCATAAATTGGAAGAAGCAGACTACCGTGGTGAGCGTTTTGCCGATTGGGCACATGACTTAAAAGGTAACAATGACCTTTTGGTTCTGACCCAGCCTCAAATCATTCAAGGTATTCATGAAGCTTATCTTGATGCTGGTGCAGACATTATTGAAACCAACAGCTTTAACGGCACGCGTGTTTCTATGTCTGATTACCACATGGAAGATCTTGTTCCAGAGATTAACCGTGAAGCAGCACGTTTAGCCAAAGCAGCTTGTGAAAAGTATTCGACTCCAGATAAACCGCGTTTTGTAGCAGGTGTGCTTGGACCAACATCGCGTACTTGTTCCATTTCACCGAATGTAAATGACCCTGCCTTTCGTAACATTACTTTTGATGAGTTAAAAGAAAACTATATTGAAGCGACGCATGCGCTGATCGAAGGCGGTGCAGATATCATTTTGATTGAAACCGTATTTGATACATTAAATTGTAAAGCTGCGATTTTTGCGGTTAAAGAAGTCTTTAAACAAATTGGTCGCGAATTACCAATCATGATTTCAGGGACCATTACCGATGCATCGGGTCGTACCTTAACAGGTCAAACTGCGGAAGCGTTCTGGAACTCTGTACGTCATGGCGACTTGCTATCGATTGGTTTTAACTGTGCGCTTGGTGCAGATGCCATGCGTCCTCACGTAAAAACTATTTCCGATGTCGCAGATACGTTTGTTTCAGCGCACCCAAATGCGGGCTTACCAAACGCTTTTGGTGAATATGACGAAACGCCAGAACAAACGGCAGCATTCTTAAAAGAATTTGCAGAAAGCGGCTTAATTAATATTACTGGTGGTTGCTGTGGTACAACACCTGACCATATCCGCGCGATTGCCAATGCGGTAAAAGATATTGCGCCTCGTCAAGTTCCTGAAACTGTACCTGCGTGTCGTTTGAGTGGTTTAGAACCATTTAATATTTATGATGACTCACTTTTCGTGAACGTGGGTGAACGTACTAACGTTACAGGTTCAAAAAAATTCTTACGCTTAATTCGTGAAGAAAACTTTGCTGAAGCTTTAGAAGTTGCACAGCAACAAGTTGAAGCTGGCGCACAGATTATCGACATTAACATGGATGAAGGGATGCTCGATTCGCAAAATGCGATGGTGCATTTCTTAAACCTTGTAGCTTCTGAGCCAGATATTTCACGTGTACCAATCATGATTGACTCATCAAAATGGGAAATCATTGAAGCTGGCTTAAAATGCGTACAAGGTAAACCCGTTGTTAACTCGATTTCTTTAAAAGAAGGTTATGACGAGTTTGTAGAAAAAGCTCGCCTGTGCCGTCAATATGGTGCTGCGATTATTGTCATGGCATTTGATGAAAAAGGTCAGGCCGACACTGCTGAACGTAAACGTGAAATCTGTAAACGTTCTTATGATGTTTTGGTTAATGATGTCGGCTTCCCTGCTGAAGATATTATTTTTGACCCAAACGTATTTGCAGTAGCAACAGGTATTGAAGAACACAACAATTATGGCGTCGATTTCATTGAGGCCACAGGTTGGATTAAACAAAACTTACCGCACGCTATGATTTCTGGTGGCGTATCGAACGTTTCATTCTCGTTCCGCGGTAACGAGCCTGTTCGTGAAGCCATTCACTCTGTGTTCTTGTACCATGCCATCAAGCAAGGCATGACCATGGGTATTGTGAATGCCGGCCAAATGGCAATTTATGATGATATTCCAGCCGAGTTAAAAGAAGCGGTTGAAGATGTCATCTTAAACCAAAACCAAGGTGAGTCTGGTCAGGCCGCAACCGAGAAACTACTTGAAGTAGCTGAAAAATACCGCGGACAAGGCGGCGCTACAAAAGAAGCTGAGAACCTTGAATGGCGTAATGAATCTGTAGAAAAACGTCTTGAATATGCGTTAGTTAAAGGTATTACCACTTACATTGATGAAGATACCGAAGAAGCTCGCCTCAAAGCTAAACGTCCTTTAGATGTAATCGAAGGCGCTTTGATGGACGGTATGAACGTGGTTGGTGACTTGTTCGGTTCGGGCAAAATGTTCTTACCACAAGTTGTGAAATCTGCACGTGTTATGAAGCAAGCTGTGGCTTGGCTCAACCCGTACATTGAAGCTGAAAAAACAGGTAGCCAATCTAAAGGTAAAGTCCTGATGGCAACTGTTAAAGGCGACGTACACGATATTGGTAAAAATATCGTAGGCGTAGTACTCGGCTGTAATGGTTATGACATTGTTGATCTTGGCGTAATGGTACCTTGCGAGAAAATCTTGCAAACTGCAATTGATGAAAAATGTGACATCATCGGTTTGTCAGGTCTGATCACACCGTCTTTAGATGAGATGGTATTTGTTGCAAAAGAAATGCAACGTAAAGGTTTTAACATTCCTTTATTGATTGGTGGTGCAACAACTTCAAAAGCACATACAGCAGTAAAAATTGACCCTCAGTACCAAAACGATGCGGTGATTTATGTTGCAGATGCTTCACGTGCTGTGGGTGTCGCAACAACATTACTTTCGAAAGAAATGCGTGGGAACTTTATTGCAGAGCACCGTGCTGAATATGCCAAGATCCGTGAGCGCTTAGCCAACAAACAGCCAAAAGCTGCAAAATTGACTTATACCGAGTCAGTTGAAAACGGTTTTAAAATTGACGAAAGTTATGTACCACCAAAACCAAACCTTTTGGGAACACAAGTTTTAACGAACTACCCGCTTGCTACACTCGTCGAGTATTTTGACTGGACACCATTCTTCATTTCTTGGAGCTTGGCAGGTAAATTCCCGAAAATTTTAGAAGATGAAGTGGTTGGGGAAGCTGCAACAGATTTGTACAACCAAGCTCAAGCAATGTTGAAAGATATTATCGACAACAACCGTTTTGATGCCCGTGCTGTATTTGGTATGTTCCCTGCACAGCGCACTAACGCTGACACAGTGAGCGTATTTGATGAAGCTGGTCAAAATGTTACGCATACTTTTGAGCACTTACGTCAACAATCTGACAAAGTGACAGGTAAACAGAACTTGTCTTTGGCAGATTACATTCGTAATGACCGTGAGCAACAAGACTACTTAGGCGGATTCACTGTATCGATTTTTGGTGCAGAAGAACTGGCAAATGAATACAAAGCTAAAGGTGATGACTACTCTGCAATTTTAGTTCAGTCATTGGCAGACCGTTTTGCTGAAGCTTTTGCCGAACACTTACATGAACGCATTCGTAAAGAGTTCTGGGGCTATAAAGCGGATGAACAGCTTAGCAATGAAGAACTGATTAAAGAGAAATATGTCGGTATTCGCCCTGCACCGGGTTACCCTGCTTGCCCAGAGCACTCTGAAAAAGCGGTGTTGTTCGACTGGTTAGGATCTACCGACAAAATCGGTACTAAACTGACTGAACACTTTGCAATGATGCCACCATCTTCGGTGAGTGGTTTCTATTATTCTCATCCACAAAGTGAATACTTTAACGTGGGTAAAATCTCACAAGACCAACTTGAAGATTATGCAAAACGTAAAGGCTGGACACTAGATGAAGCGAAACGTTGGTTAGCGCCGAATTTAGATGATTCGATTGTTTAAAATCAAAATAAATCCATTCATTCCCGCTTGTTCTGGAATGAATGGATTTATTTAACTTAATTGAACTCTTACTTTATGTTTATCTCATATCGACATGAAGTATGCGACTAACCCTGCTAGGTTTTTTAAAAATTAAAACTTTCTGAGGTATAATTTCAATATAATTATTTTTTATATTCTTGGTAGATACAAATCTACCAACATTCTCAGAATTTCCATCTGGAGCCGTATAAAAAAATTTAATATAAGACTGGTTTGTATTTAATAATCGTTTAAACCGTTTGGCGGCATCTATAGTATGTATATAAAATAGTCCATCTTTATCTTCTACTTCCCAATAATCATTCAATAACAAGCTTCCATAACTTGCAGCCTCCGAATGATTTAATACAATATCCGCAGACCACACACATCTTGTAATTTCAACATACTCTGAACAACCTCTAAAATTAAAATTAAGTTTAGAAAATAATCCAAGATTATATAGGAGTGATAATGATTTTTTATAAAAAATCATTCCTTGATGACGTTTATTTTTATTAAAAAATACAACACCTTCTGGAGTTTTGGTGACAGCACTAAATACATAAATTGCATCTGGCTTAGTATATGGAGAATATAAGCATGATGCCAATAAAAAACTTAATAATAAAATACATAAATTTTTAATTAAACTCAATAGACCGCCCTCATTTAATATAATTATAAAAATAAAATTTTATACCATAAAAAATTTTATTTTAATAATAGAATATATATAAAACAATCCTACATACTCCACTCAACCCTATAAATATTTAATATTTTGAAAATTCTATTTATATTTAACAAACAAATATACATTAAATAAAAATAAAATTCACCTCAACCCTGTTAAAATTAAAATTTTAAATATTCTTAGCTACCTATTATATTTTATTATTGAATTTAAACAAAAAATCCCCCAACTTTTAATATTAGGAGATTTTAAATAATCTATTTTGGATTCCATCCTAAACAGAAATTAATCTACTTCAAATGTGACTTAATCTTCTCTTTAACTGCTTCAGTTGAAATACCATACCGATCATGCAAAGTGGGCAATGCCCCTGCATCTAAAAATGCATCTGGCAAACCAATCATGTCAAAACGATGATGTTGCCCATTTTTTAAAAGTAGTGAGCCAACTGCTTCGCCTAACCCACCAATGACTGAGTGATTTTCGGCAGTTAAAACAGGTCGCCCACCTTTAGCGACTTCGGCCAAAATAGTTTGTTCATCTAAAGGCTTAATCGTAGGCACATGCAGCACTGAGACCTCAATGCCCTCTTTTTCAAGCTCTTCGGCTGCCTCAAGCGCACGCATAGTCAATAGACCAGTGGAAATAATGAGTAAATCTTTACCGGGGTTAATCACCTGTGCCTTACCCAATTTAAACTGGTAGTTGTATTTATCGAGCACTAACGGAACCTGACCACGCAATAAACGCATATATACAGGCCCATTATGCGCGGCAATCTGAGGAATCGCCTGTTCGATTTCTAAGGCATCACATGGATCGATGACCATCAAGTTCGGCATAGCACGGAAAATTGCAATATCATCTGTTGCCTGATGACTTGGGCCATAACCCGTGGTTAACCCTGGAAGTGCTGCCACAATTTTGACATTCAGGTTATCTTCTGCAATTGCCATACAAATAAAGTCATAGGCGCGGCGTGATGCAAACACGGCATAGGTCGTCGCAAAAGGAATAAATCCTTCACGAGCAAGTCCTGCTGCTGCGCTCATCAAAAGTTGTTCTGCCATGCCCATTTGGAAAAACTTGTCTGGGTTTTCTTTGGCAAAAATATGTAGGTCTGTATATTTTGATAAATCTGCTGACAAACCTACGATATCGTCACGCTCTTTTGCCAAGGCATTCAGTGCATGTCCAAATGGTGCTGGTTTGGTTGGTTGACCCTCCGCAGCAATAGAAGCAATCATTGCCGAAGTGGTTAGTTTTTTCTTAGGGGGATTGGCTAACTGGCTCATGGTGTATTCCTTACTGTCCGTAGTGGGTCAAAATATTTAAAGCATCGTCCCATTCATGTTCATCAACACGAATGAAATGTGTTTTTTCGCGGCTTTCCAAGAACGACACGCCTTTACCCATTTTTGTGTCACAAATAATGACTCTTGGGCATGCTCCCTCATGGTTTCGTGCCTGATCGAATGCCGTAAGTAAAGCTTCCACGTCATTACCATCTACGCGTTGGGTGTACCAACCAAATGACTGCCAACGATCAACAATTGGCTCAAACGCTAAAATTTCGCTGGAGTGCCCATCTGCCTGCTGATTATTCACATCAATAATCGCAATCAAGTTATCTAGTTTCCAATGCGAAGCAGACATCACTGCCTCCCATGTTGAGCCTTCATTTAGCTCTCCATCGGACAGTAAGTTATAAACAAAAGCATCCGACTTTTTCTGTTTTAGCCCTAAACAAGCACCGACTGCAATTCCAAGACCATGCCCCAATGAACCACCTGTAATTTCCATACCCGGTGTGTAAGAAGCCATGCCCGACATTGGTAACCGACTGTCATCTGCTCCATAAGTTTCAAGTTCTTCAAGCGGAATAATTTTTGCTTCAATTAAGGCTGCATAAAGTGCAATTGCATAATGCCCAATAGAAAGATAAAAACGGTCACGGCCTTCCCATTCAGGGTTTTTAGGCTGATATTTCATGGCATGGAAATAAGATACTGCCAGTAGATCTGCTGCACCTAAAGCTTGTCCAACATAGCCTTGACCTTGTACTTGCCCCATACGTAAAGCATGTTGGCGAATGTGGTAGGCACGTTGTTGCAACTCGGCAATTTGGCCTGCTTTATCAACATTTAACATTGTCATTTACTATTCCTTATTAACGATTGACCAGTTTTGCCGGAACACGCAGAACCAGACTGGCACCGAAAATTAATACTGCTGTGATTAAGAACATGCCGATTGCATTTGAACCTGTGTTGGTAGTGACCCAACCGATTAAATAAGGTGAGCAAAATCCTGCAAGATTGGCGAAGCTATTCACTGCTGCAATACCTGCCGCTGCGGAAACACCACCCAAAAAGTTGGTCGGTAACATCCAGAATAAAGAGGATGCCGTCAGCACACCTGAGGCTGCGATGCAAAGGCAAATTAAAGAGAGTGTTAGATTTGAAGCGAATAAAGTCGCAAATGTGAGTGCTATAGCGCCTGCACACATCGGAATAATTAAGTGCCAGCGGCGTTCTTGGAAATGGTCACCGCTACGCCCTGCCAAAATCATGACCACAATGGCACACATATAAGGCAGACTGGTGAGCAAACCGATATGCCAGTTATCACTAATGCCCGAATTACGAATAAGAGTTGGTAGCCAAAATGTAATGGCGTATTGCCCCATCACGACACAAAAGTAAATACCTGCCAGTAGCCATAAGCGTTTATCTGCGATGAACTCTTTAACGCTAGCATGACCTTCTTTGTGCTGGTTATCCTGAGCAAGCTCTTGCTTCACCAAGTTCTTTTCATCTTGGGTTAACCAGTTGGCGTCTTGAACTGAATCTTTTAAAACAGCAAGTACAAGCAGGCCAACAAGTACAGTAGGAATGGCTTCAATTACAAACATCCACTGCCATCCAAACCAGCCATGTACGCCGCTCATTCGGTCCATGATTAAGCCTGAAAGTGGTCCACCAATCATTCCTGAAATTGGAATCGCGATAAACCAAAGTACGGTCATGCGTGCACGGCGGTAAGATGGAAACCAATAAGTGAGGTAGAGCAACAAACCCGGAGCTAGTCCAGCTTCAGCAACACCAAGCAAAAAACGTAAGGTGTAAAATTGCCATTCGGTTTGAACAAAAGCAAAACAACCTGACAAAATGCCCCATGTAATCATGATTCGGGCAATCCAACGTCTCGCACCTACCTTGTGAAGTACGATGTTACTTGGTACTTCACAAAGAAAATAACCAATAAAGAAAATCCCTGCGCCTAGACCATATACAGCTTCACTAAACTGTAAATCGCTCATCATTTGGAGCTTGGCAAAACCCACGTTTACTCGATCTAAATAGGCACAAAAATAACAAAGCATTAAAAATGGCATGAGCCGAAATGCAATTTTTCGATACGCCGATTTACGAATCGTTGTATCTACTTCAGATGAAAATACTGTATCCATCATGCGAATCCCTTTACATTTGGCCACAGTATCCTCTTGTGACCATCATTCTATTTTTAGTTTTGAAATAGTGAGCGATTAATGAATCAGCATGCCACCATTTACATCGAGTGTGACACCAGTTAAGTAAGCTGACAGATCACTTGCCAAAAATAATGCTGCATTTGCAACATCTTGTGCTTTACCTAAGCGGCCGAGAGGAATACCTGCCAAAATGTCATGACGACGGTCATCATTCATTAAACCGCCAGTAATATCAGTCTGAATTAGACCTGGAGTAAGAGAATTTACACGAATCTGGTCACCACCAAACTCACGAGCCATCGCTTTTGCCAGACCTAACACGCCTGCTTTGGCAGCGCTATAGTGTGGCCCGCCAAAAATACCACCGCCGCGTTGTGCTGAAACTGAAGATAGGCACACAATGCTTCCACCGCCATTTGCCTTCATAGATGGAATAACCGCTTGCGACATAATCAATGTTCCGCGGAGGCTGACATCTAAAATACGGTCATAGTCATTACGTTGAATATCAAGGGTTTTAACTGGCTGAGTAATACCAGCATTGTTAATTAAAATATCAATCTTGCCATAGTGCTGTAGTGCTTGTTCAACAGCTACTTTGACCTGTTCTTCGTTCGCAACGTTTGCAGCAAGGCCTAAATGTCCTTCACCAAGCGCTTTTGCAGCGTTTTGGCTTTGAGCAAGATCTAAATCAACAATAATGACTTTGGCACCCTGTTGTGCAAAGATTTCTGCGGTTGCTCGCCCAATTCCACGTTCTGATGCTGCACCGGTAATTAATGCCACTTTTCCTTGTAGTAACATATTCAATCCTCTTTTACGCTTTATTTCCTGAGTTCTGACTTAGAATCTCTTTTTTCACAAAGCCCAGCAATCATCTCGAATTCAACAAGACATGAAAAAAATTCATGCCTATGCTATTTTCAAATAAGTTTTAGGGATAAAAACGGATCATTTCATGGATAGCAGTGAAAACAATTTCAACCAGATGCCCTCAATTAAAACATTACAGGCTTTTGAACAAACTGCCCGTTTCGGCAATGTTGCCAAGGCAGCCGAGCATTTGAATCTCACCCCTTCAGCAGTAAGTCATCAAATTGCTAAGCTTGAAGAAATGATTGGGCAGAGTTTATTTATTCGTGGTGCTCGTGGTGTGACGCTTACCCCTTCTGGCGAACGCTATTTTCAAGATGTCACCACCATTTTGCATAACCTGATGTTAGCAACTGAAAAAGCTGCTGATAAAAGCCCGAAAGACAGTCTATATATTCACTCATCTCCAAGTTTTGGTTTGCTTTGGTTGCTCCCTCGCCTCGAATCATTTAAAGAAAAATTTCCAATGATTCAGGTCAACTTGTCATGTTCTTATGAAAATTTACACTTTACCCGCGACAAGATCGACATTGATATTCGTCACGGTTTGCCCAACTGGACAGGGGTAGAAATCAGAACGATTCGTAATGAAAAACTAGAAGTACTTGCATCTCCTAAGCTACTTGAACGTAGTCCAGTAAATAAACCTCAAGATTTATTAAAGAAAGAACTGATTTTATCGCGTTCAACTTTAGTTACTTGGCCCCAATGGTTTGCCCATCAGGGTTTAAGCATTCCTGAGTTTCCCTACACTTTGAGTTTTGACCGCTCTTATATGTCACTTGAAGCAGCTACACATGGACTAGGTTTTGTTTTAGAGAGTAATTTGCTTACTCAAAATTATTTGGAATCTGGAAAATTAGTTAGAGTTTTTGCAGATGAGCTATCGATTCCTATCTCTGCTCATCATTTGGTATATCCACGAACCCACCAATTTATTCCTAAAATTGAGCTGTTTTTAAACTGGATTCATGATGAGTTAGCGGATTGAGAAGTCATTTCTTAAATGATTTGAATTTGCTCAATTCTTAAGTGATGCATCATCTCTCGAACAAATACAAAGTAGGTAAAAATATAAAGCTGATCTGGAGCCACTTGGTTTATGTAATAGCTCAAACGTTCAATAAAATCATTAAACCCATGTTCAAGCTCAATGCGACTGATTTGTTTTTTAGCACTGAAAAATAACTCACTGAGTTGTGTCATGACTGCATCAGATGTAACAGCTACACCACTTATATTTAGATTTCTGAGGGGTTTTGACTCGATGATTTCTTCAATGAAATAAATCATCTTTTCGATAGCAAGTCCATCAATTACACCATGACTAATACTTCTTGAATCAACAAAACCCAAGCCCTGTTCGAGTTGGATGCGTTGGTTGTCTATGTCAAATGACAAGCCATTAAGACCAAGTGAAAATTTTAAAACCGAGTCGGGATGATTCATAAAAATAGCTTATCGTCGAATTTTGCTCATAAGATTAGCTTCTTTATAAGCGTAAATTGAACCAGTTTTTCCAATATTTAACATTAACTAATCGATTATTATTAACACTACATATAATAAAAACCTCTTTAAAAAGATGAAAAATCAATCTTATATTCATCCAGCCTTACTATTAAAAAATAGAGTATAAACATGAAAAAATTAGTAATTTTAGGTGTTACGATTTATAGCGTTGCACAACTTGCAAATGCAGCAACGATAAATGTAAAGCCATATGGCACAACTCAAGATGGTCAAAAAGTTGATCTATACACCATGAGCAATAACAAAGGAGTCTCAGTTTCTTTTATTAGCTTCGGTGGTGTAATTACACAAATTTTGACTCCCGATGCCCAAGGTAAACAAAATAATATCGTTTTAGGTTTTGATGATCTAAAAGGCTATGAAGTCACTGATACTAAGGAAGGTATTCATTTTGGCGGATTAATTGGTCGTTATGCGAACCGGATTGGTAATGGTAAATTTAGCTTAGATGGAAAAACGTATAACCTTGAAAAAAATAATGGGCCGAATTCATTACATAGCGGTAATCCCGGTTTTGATAAACGTGTTTGGCAAGTTAAGCCCCTCGTTTCTAAAGGTGAAACCGTTAAAGCTTCTCTTAATTTGACCAGTCCAAATGGAGATCAAGGTTTTCCCGGAAAATTAGATGTAGAAGTGATCTACAGTCTTTCAGATCAAAATGAATTCAAGATTGAATATAAAGCCAAAACTGATCAGCCTACAGTCGTCAACCTTACCAACCACAGTTATTTCAACTTATCAGGCGCTGGGAACAATCCTTATGGCGTACTAGATCATGTGGTACAACTTAATGCAGACCGTATATTGGTAACCGATCAAAACTCTTTACCAACAGGTGAAATTGCTTCAGTTGCAGGTACACCTTTTGATTTTCGAACGCCTAAAGCAATCGTAAAAGATATCCGAGCAAATAATCAGCAATTGGCCTATGGATATGGCTATGACCAAACTTGGGTAATTAATCAAAAGTCTCAAGGGAAACTCAATCTTGCAGCTAGTGTGGTTGATCCAAAATCTAAACGGACCATGCAAGTCTTAACGACTGAACCAAGTGTCCAAATGTATACAGCCAATCATTTATTAGGAAATGTTGTTGGCGCAAATGGCGTACTCTACCGACAAGCAGACGCACTAGCATTAGAAACACAGCATTTTCCAGATAGCCCAAATCAACCATCCTTCCCTTCTACACGTTTAAATCCAAATCAAACTTATAACAGTGTTACCGTATTTAAGTTTGGTGTTCAAAAATAGTCTTTTTAATGAGGTTATGTTCATATTAAAAAGACTCTCAGCTGAATATGGCTGAGAGTCTTTTCATTTATTTAACTTTTGTGTCGGGTAAAAATGCGGTTGCAAAACCAAGTAATGGCAACAATGAACATAAACCAAATACCCATTCAATGCCGTTAATATCCGCTAAATGCCCTAAGCCAGCTGCGGCAATACCACTGACACCAAACATCAGACCGAACATTAAACCTGCAATCATGCCTACACGGCCCGGAACAGCTTCTTGTGCGTAAACCACCATTGCTGCAAAAGCAGACGACAACACCAAACCTGCAATAATTGAGAAAACTGTTGTCCAGAATAAGTTTGCATACGGCATCATTAATGCAAACGGTGCCATACCAATAAATGAAACCCAGATCACAGCTTTACGGCCAATTTTGTCTCCTATTGGGCCGCCTGCAAATGTACCTAAAGCAACGGTTGCCAAAAAGGCAAACAAATGCAACTGAGCTGTTTGAATACTGATATGGAACTTTTGAATTAAGTAAAAAGTAAAGTAGTTACTAATGCTGGCAATGTAGGTAAATTTGGCAAACATCAATACACTAATTGTGCTCAAAGCAATAATCAGCTTACGACCATGCAATTTAGTATGTGCTTGAGTTGCACGTGCAGCTACCTGATTTTTAGCATGGCTCACAGTCCAACGGCTTACCCCAAATAAAACCCAAATCGCTAAAAGTGCAAATATCACTAAGCCCGCAACTGCATGCTGTCCAAACGGGACAATTAGTAAAGCTGCCAACAATGGACCAATGGCTGTACCGGTGTTTCCGCCCACCTGAAAAGTCGACTGCGCTGTACCGAAGCACCCGCCCGATGCCATTCGTGCCACACGTGAAGCTTCTGGATGAAAGGTTGCAGACCCTACCCCAATCAACGCAGATGCACATAACAACACAGCAAAACTTGGTGAAAATGCTAACAAGATAATGCCGCAGAATGTGACAACCATTCCGAGTGGTAGAAGATATGGTTTTGGATGTTTATCGGTATAAAGTCCAATCCAAGGCTGTAGCAGTGAACCTGTAATCTGGTATACAAACGAGATTAGGCCAACCTCCGCAAAACTCAGCGAAAAGTTTGCTTTTAGCATTGGATAGATGGCTGGTAGCACCGCCTGAATTAAATCATTCAGTAAATGTGCGACTGCCACGGCGCCTACAATTTTAATAATCATTCCTTGAGGCTGATCATTTGCAACGGTATTGGCAATACCATCTTTCAATTGTATTGAAGACGTCATACCTGAAAAACTCCAATATTTTTAAATGAGATGCTTATTGTAAATTGTCGCTTATAAAGTTATCTTCCAATAATCATCGTATAAGTGACAATTTTTAGAATATTTTATGTCCGATTCTCTTATTCAGTCCGATTTGTCTGAACTAGTAATTGGACTCTCTTCTGAGCATTCTTACCGAGAAATCACGCCTACACATACGCATACACGTGCGCAGTTTTTATATGCCTCTACTGGAACTATTCAGGTTTTTACACCTAATCATGTTTGGATTGTTCCACCCATGTGTGCCTTATGGATTCCAGCACATGTAGAGCACAGCGTGATTTCACTGAGTCACGTGAAGTTAAATACGGCATTGGTTGAAGTAAATGCAGCAGCTTTAATGGGACAACATTGTTTTATTATTCGGGTAAGCAATCTGTTGCATGAGCTTTTGATTCGTTTAAATGAAATTGAACGTGAGGAAACTCCAAATACAGCAACCTCTCAAGAGCTTTCCCGTTCTTTACAAATTTTGATTTTTGAAGAAATTCATCGGGCCAATTTGTTGCCCATTCAGATTCCGTGGCCGAAAGACAAAAGACTCTTAAAAATTTGCCAAGAGTTATTACATACGCCTGACAGTTCAAAAGATTTAACAGATTGGGCTGATGATATTGGTGCCAGTTCTAGAACGTTAATGCGTATGTTCCAAAAAGAAACTGGGCTGTCATATCGGGCATGGGTACAGCAAATGCATATTGCACTTGCCTTGAGTAAAATTGCGAATGGCGAATTTATTGCTCAAATTTCAGAGTCACTGGGGTATACTAACCCCAGCGCGTTCAGTGCGATGTTTAAGCGACATCTAGGTAAAACACCTCAGCAGTTTAGAAGTGCTGCGATGTCGCTATAAGTCTTTTTTTTTGCAGGGATCTCATGCTTTTCAAGCAAATCATCGAAATCATGATAGACATGCAGTTCTCGATCTTTACCAGTTCTGGCATGATCTAGGCGCTGTTCAGGGTCGACTAAAACAAGAGTATGGCCATCATCAATCAGACGATCTACGCCTTCTAAAAACATACGTTTACCCACATCGTGGATAAGTGAAATCTGGGTTAAATCAATAACGATCGTGCTTTGGTCAGTTGTCTCGTCTTGTAAAATACGCAACAACATTTCAGCTTCGGTAAATTTCAATACACCCCGAAGTACATACACACTTAATGATGCATCTTTTCCTGTGCGGTAATGACTTTGTACAATGGTCTGGGCAGAAGGTGTACCTTCCATGAGATGTAATCCCATATCACGAGATAATCGTTCTAAAATATCGATTCCTCGGACACTATGACCATGCTCATCTAGTCGAGGTGAAAAAGCAGCAATACTGACCTGCCCCGGTAGCACACCCAAGATACCGCCTGCTACACCACTTTTAGCAGGAATACCTACAGTTGAAAGCCAGTCACCCGCTGCATCGTACATACCACAGCTCATCATGACACTGAGGACTTGTCTAACTACAGATCGGTTTAATAGGCGCTTTCCAGTTCTAGGATCGACCCCGCCATTAGCAAGTACACTGCCCATACGTACCAAGTCTTTAACTGTAACCATGATTGCACATTGACGAATGTAACCATTCACAATATCGACAGGGTCAGTTTCCAAAATCCCCACCGTTCGCAACATATAACCGATCGAAAGATTACGGTAGGCTGTTTTGACTTCCGAATCATAAACAGACTCATCAAAACTTAATTCACGACCAGCAAGCTCGCTCATAAAACGGCGTAGAATTTCTGCGCTATGTAAACCATGCTTGACCTGAATCAAGGAATGTACAGTAATTGCGCCAGAGTTGATCATCGGGTTTTTCGGACGTCCGTCTTTACCTAATGAAATTTCATTGAAGGCTTCACCAGAAGGCTCTACCCCTACTTTCGCAAGTACTGCATCAATGCCAAGCTGTTGTAAAACATAGGCATATACAAAAGGTTTAGAAATTGATTGTATGGTGAATTCAACATCATCATCACCGACCGAATAAATTTCACCATCTACCGTAGACATTGCTAAAGCTAATCGATTTGGGTTTGCATTTGCCAACTCAGGAATATAATCGGCGAGATGACCGCTGTTATCGATGTCACAGGCTTCTATAACATTTGCCAAATAATCTGGGAGAGGGGTTTGCATGGTCAGTAACCTTAAATGAGGAGATTTACAACATCGCGCAAAATTTCAGCACAACCTGCTGATAATATTAAAATTATATCTTTTGTAATGATTTAAATATCACGCTATAAGTATTGTAATTCCGATGACTTACCCTTTTCAAGCTCATTATAGGTTTTTCAAAACTTTAAACTGAAGATTAGCTTATTCTTTCTACAAACAAGATCCCATTTAAATGATCGACCTCATGTTGAACAATACGAGCAGGAAAACCATGAAAAATTGTTTCCACCGTCTCGCCCTGAAGTGTTAAATATTTCACCTTAACCATTTCTGCGCGTTCAACTTGTCCACGTTCGTCTGGCACACTTAAGCAGCCTTCTTCACCTAAACAAACTTCTTTTGAGAACTCTAATATCTCAGGATTTACCATTACTACCGCATCCATTTCAGGTGCATCTGGATAACGCGGGTTTGGTCGAGATGCCACAATAATGACACGTTTAGAGATATAAATTTGCGGTGCGGCAATCCCTACTCCATTACGCTCAAGCATTGTTGCATGCATAGCGCCAGCAAGCTGATAAAGCCAATTACTGTTTAACTCATTTACCGAAACGGGAGCCGCAATTAGTTTTAAAATATCTTCGCCACGCTTCGCGACAGGTAGAACTACACTCATCCTTTGAATCTCTCATTAAACTGGCTATGACAAGTTTTATTGTGTCGCTGAACGACTCAAAAGAAAAGTCATTCCTACAACTGTTTTTGTTTCATCTAAAGCGTTTTTTGTTTTAAAGCTTTTTGATCAGAGCAAGTCCAATCGACGTTGCTATATAGAACAAATTTCCTCCATTTACTTTTACTTCACTTTTCCATTAATATCCAAACTTCAATTACAACAATTAAGTAAAAAATGGATCAGGAATTAACTTTGCAGGATGCGAACTATCTTAATAAAGAAGATAAACGAACCCTCGCCCTTTCTTCATTGGGTGGAGCTTTAGAGTTTTATGATTTTGTGATTTATGTATTTTACGCCAAAATCATTTCCGACCTCTTTTTCCCCAGCACACTTAGTCCGTTTTGGGCCATGCTTAATACTTACGGTATTTTTGCGGCAGGTTACTTTTTTAGGCCCTTAGGCGGGGTCGTCATGGCCCATTTTGGTGACTTGGTCGGGCGTAAAAAGTTATTTTCGCTTTCTATTTTACTGATGGCACTGCCTACCTTGTTTATCGGGATTTTGCCAACTTTTGAAAATATTGGGTATTTGGCACCGCTACTTTTATTACTCATGCGTGTAGTACAAGGTATTGCAATTGGGGGGGAAATTCCAGCCGCATGGACCTTTGTGTCTGAACATGTACCTGAAAGAAAAATCGGACTGGCAAATGGGTTACTCACCGCTGGGCTGTCTTTAGGAATTTTACTAGGCGCGCTCATGTCTTTATGGATTTCACTGAATTTTAGTGAAGGACAAATCCATGACTGGGCATGGCGTATTCCTTTCATTGCAGGTGGTATTTTTGGTTTGGTTGCACTTTATTTACGAACTTATTTAAAAGAAACGCCTGTGTTTAAAGCCATGCAGGCTCGTAAAGAAATCTCAAAAGAAATGCCTGTAAAACAAGTCTTAAAAACGCATAAAACAGCCGTTGCGATTGGTATGTTATTTACGTGGTTTTTAACGGGCTGCGTGGTGGTGGTGATTTTAGCCATGCCCAATTTATTGATTGGTTCATTTGGCTTTGAGCGCGCGCAGACTTTTGAAATGCAAAGTGCAGCCATTGTTATGCAAATGGTGGGTTGTATTTTGGCTGGCTATTTTGCTGACCGTTTTGGCTGTGGCAAAGTCATGATGGTCGGTGCGCTTGCCGTGGCACTCACAGCAGCAGTTTTTTATAACAGTTTAGGACATGCCGCCCATTCAACCATTTTTGGTTTATATATGTTGTTGGGTCTATGCTCTGGTACTGTCGGCATGGTGTCGAGCAGTATGGTTAAAATGTTCCCCGCGCCTGTTCGCTTCTCGGGCATTTCATTTTCATATAATTTGTCATATGCGATTGTTGGCGGTATGACCCTGCCTTTAGTGCATTGGCTCAGTCAATATAGTGATATTGGTGCGATGTATTATATTTTCGCGCTAACCATTTTGGCCTTTGTGACTGCCTTTGTATTTTGGAATAAGTTTGAAAAAAACAGGTATTAAAAATTTTCACTTATTAAATAAAAAACCACGCCGATCGCGTGGTTTTTTATTGCTGCTTACTTTAGAAAGTAAAGCCAATATTAAAGTTAATACGGTATAGCCATTTATCACTGTTTGGCGAGGTTGCAGAGGTATAACCCGTTGAGTTAGTCGAGCCACCAATAATGTTGGAGTTTTTACCCCACGTATAATCCGCCCAAACCATAAATGGTGAAGCAATAAACATCATCCCTGTGGTATTCATTTGCGAGTCGGACCAATCATCACGTTTTTTATCGAGATAACTATAGTCATTATAAAACTTAATGGCTTTTAGCTTGCCCATATTGGTGACAGGTAACGTATAGGCAAGGTTTAAACTGGCAATCGTACCTTCCGAAGCAATGAAATAAGCAGGCGTAAGACCATTTGCTCCCATCAAAGTCATATCACTATTTACACCATCCGGATTTTTAGCATCGTATTGATAGTGGATGAGCGAACTTTGTAAGTTAAAGCGCTTATAGTTATTTTCAGTATGCAAACCGACTGCATAATATTTACCGTCTTTATCGGTAATATCATTATGAAGCTGGGCAATTGCACCCGATACACCGAACTCTTGCTTACCGAAATCAGTTTCTAACTTGCGAACAATGCGGGTATTCACCTGATTGCGCTTTTCATTTTGATAGGCTTTTTGAGATGGAAATGCATTTCCTGCCAAGTCATCATAAGTTGCACTTTCTGGTGAGTAGCGCAGGTTCGTCTCTAACATCTGCGGGTAATAACCGAGTTTTACATCCCAATCTTTGTCGTGATAATTCCAGTTAATCCCTGGCGCAATATTGTTGCCATAACCTAAAAAGAATGGGATGTGGTAGGTCCAACCATTTTGCGGATAAGGATAAATCGTAAAAGGTTTATAAACTAGACCTGCTTCAATGCTGTTATTGGCATCTAAGTTATAGCCAACATATGCTTTTTCAATGGACGTTTTCTGTTGGTCTTGAAACATATAACTGGCATTGATGTAGGCATCATCAAATTTACCTTTGAGGTCTACCCTGAAAATATCAAAATGAAGTTTTCCAAAACCACGGTTTGGCCCTTCCCAATCTTCATAACGTTGATTTAACCGAACCACCCCACCTAACTTTAATGAGTCGGTGCCGTCATCACTTTTCCATTCAAGCAATGAATCTTTTGCAAATGCATTGACGCTTACCCCCAGCGTAAGCGGTGCAATGAATGCCATGATCAATGAAGTCTTTTTCATCTCTACATCCTTGATTGAGTTCCAGCGTCCTGCTGGAACTTTATTTGTTTTACCTGTAAAACTTCGTTTTTATTGTTTTTTAGATAAAAAAATTTATCTAAAAAAAGGATGGCTTAGCAGCTCCCATCGCATATGTACTAAACCATCCAAACTGGTTAATACAGTTTCTTTTGCGGTGGACCCGCGAAGTTTAATGGTCCAATCGAGTTCATATCGAGCTCAATCACGGTTGGCCCTTCAAAAGCGACTGCCTCTTGAATAACCGTTTTAAACTCATCTGCACTACCGACTTTCCAGCTTTTCACACCCATTGATTCGCCAAGAAGTTTGTAGTCTGGTGTATGCAATTCATTGAAATACTGACGACCACCAAAGTAGTTATTTTGAATGCCACGCATTACGCCATAGCCACCGTCATTCATAATCATTAAGACCATATTGGTGTTTTCTTGCACCATAGTTGCAATTTCACCAATGCCAAGCATTAAGCCGCCATCGCCGACTAGACCAATCACTTTTTTGTCAGGGTTAGCAACCGAAGCACCAATTGCTGTTGCAAGACCTAAACCAATTGCACCCGCAAGTGAGTGGATGTTTTGGTTTGGTGCTTGTACAGGGAATAAACGACTGCCCCATGTACTACCCGACATGGTGATGTCACGTACAAAAATGCCGTCTTGAGGTAAAGCTGCACGCAAGTGATCACAAATTAAAGCGTACTGGTCGATTTGTTTGCGCAGTGAATCAATTGCAGCTTGTTTAGCAGCTACTACAGCAGCATCGTAATCGGTATCAACTTTTGAAGTTCCTTGAAGCTGCTCTAACACACGTGTTAAGACATCTTTGGCATCGCCACAAATGAAGTTGCGGATTTTGTAATTACGTTGCTGAGCCACTGGGTTGGCATCTACCTGAATAATGTTTTCAGGGAATTCAACTGAATAAGTTTTAGTTTCATTACTACGTAAACGAGAACCCACGACTACCATTAAGTCAGCATCTTTTAATAACTGCTCAACACCTGCTGAGTTATGGAAAGCACCCAAACTACGTGGATGATCATCTGCCAACACCCCACGGCCGTGTGTAGACGACACAACCGGAATACCCAAATCTGCAATTGCTTTAACTTCGGCAACGCTATTTAAAGTTCCACCGCCAATCCAGAAAATCGGGCGTTTTGCTTTTTTGATTTCGCTTACAAGAAGATCAATTTCAACTTGCTCTGCCTGTGGCAACTCAAGTGCTTTCACTGGTCCTAAGTTAAGTGGTAAATCGATTTCTGCTGCTTGTACATCAATTGGTAACTCAACACTTACCGGTCCCATTGGAACTGTAGTTGCGACACGGATTGCTTCACGAATCACACCAACAGCATTGTCTGGGCTGGTAATACGGAACGCCGCTTTGCTCGATGCACGCAAGAATGTAAGTTGGTCTTTGGTTTCATGGATGAAGCTTGCATCTCGGTCGAGATATTCACGCTCAACTTGACCCGTTAAATGCAATACAGGGCTACCCGCATTCATTGCTTCAATGAGTGAGCCTACCGCATTACCTGCCCCAGCACCTGTACTAGTCAACGCTACACCTAGGCCTTTAAAGCGTGAGTGTGCATCTGCCATGGTAACTGCACCAGCCTCACCACGGGCTGCGACAAAACGCATTTTTTCACGGCGCCCTACTGCATCAGCAATAGGTAAATTGTGAATGGAAATAACACCATAAATACTATCAACTTGGTGCGCTTCTAAAACTCTTGCGATTGCTTCGCCTACATTTACACGTTCAGTCATGTCTGTTCCTCAAAATTTGTTTTCAGTCCTTGAATTTATTAATCGCACCAAGGGTTAGGCTGTTCATTCAGCCCCATATAAATACTCTTTTGTTGCATGTACGATAAAATGCCCAAACGACCTTTCTCGCGCCCGATTCCACTGTCTTTAAAGCCGCCAAACGGCGCACTAATCGAGAATTTTTTGTAGGTATTAATCCACACCGTTCCCACTTCTAATGCACGTGCGATGCGCCAAGCTTTACGATAGCTTTCAGTCCAGATGCCTGCGGCAAGACCAAAACAACTGTCATTGGCTTGGGCAATTAAATCTTGCTCATTGTCATATTTCATAACGACTAAAACAGGGCCAAAAATTTCTTCTTGACAGGTTTGAGCACTGTTATTTAAGCCCGTAATAATGGTCGGTAAGTAATAGCTTCCTTTGGCATAGTCACCAGCCGTAAGCGCTTCACCACCAATTAGAACCTGACCACCTTCGCTTTTAGCAAGCTGCACATAGCGGTCAACAGACTGCAAATGTTTGTCATTGACCAGTGGCCCTAAATGCACACCCGCCTGTTCTGGATGGCCCACACGTAAGCCTTTGGTAATTTCAACCAAACGCGTTAAAAACTGATCGTAAAGACTGCTATGAATAAACAAGCGAGAACCTGCGATACACGCTTGGCCTGCCGAGCTAAAAATACCGTAAGCCACACCTTTAGCTGCCAGTTCGACATCTGCATCCGGCAGAACGATGGTTGGTGACTTTCCACCTAACTCAAGCGAAGTGGTAATCAGTTTATCTGCAGCAATGTGTGCCAAATGACGACCCGTGGTTGTGCCACCTGTAAAAGAAATTTTACGAACCATTGGGTGCTGAGCAATTGCATCACCAATTACAGAACCACGCCCCACTAACACACTGAGTAAACCTTTTGGTAAGCCAGCTTCTTCAAAAATTTTGGCAAGCTCTAAAGCAATCAGTGAAGTCGCTTCTGCTGGTTTTAACACCACGGCATTTCCTGCTGCCAAAGCAGGAGCAAGCTTTTGAACCTCACTCGCAATTGGAGAGTTCCAAGGAGTAATAGCTGCTACAACACCTACAGGTTCATGCACACTCATGGTCATAAAGTCTGGAGCACGTTGAGTGGTAAGCTCATCGTTCAACGTTTCACATGCCGCAGCAACATAACGTGCAGTCGCCGCAGCGCTCATCACCAAACCACGAGTTTCGGTTAAAGGCTTCCCATTATCTCGGGTTTGCAGTTTCGATAATTCATCTACACGTGCTTCAATAATGTCTGCAACTTTGTAGAGAATACGGGCGCGCTCATGCGGTAAGCTGTTTCTCCAGCTCGGCTGACGCCAAGCCTGATCTGCTTTTTCAATTGCTTCATTTACATCATCAAGCGTTGCCGTTGAAAGCTCTGCATTAACCGACTGATCTGCCGGAAACAGGCTTTGAATGACTGCACCACGGCCTAATCGCCATTCACCTGCAATATAAATTTCCTTTGCCATGATCAAATCCTTCTTAAATCTGTATTGCTTCTACACTGTTGCGACAAGCACGAATCACGCTAAGCGCAGCCAAAGTTGATGTTTTTGGGTTACTTGGCAACGGCACGCCCACCAGTTCAATGGTCATTTGCCCAAAGCCACCTTCTGCCACAATGGTGTGTTTGTTTTTGTTGATAGTTGGATCAACAGTTAACTCAACCATGGTTTCGTCCATTCCAAGTCCTGCAAGTGCAATCGTTGCTGCAACATTGGCATTGGCTGGAAATTTGGTCGCAGCTTCACGGGCAGTTCCAGTGAAAAAGACCGTAGGTTCTGAAACATGGTCTAAATCGACCAATTGCTCTGCATAACTACCTTTCCAGCTTTTTGGGCTTTTACAGCCTTTGTAAGTGACTTTTTGCAAACCACCTTCTTTGGCCGCAGAAATACCGTCAATGCCTGCGATAGCCCCTGCAAGCAAATGCAGATGTGCATCATTTTTTTCGGCAGTTTGTTTAAGCTGAATCAAAAACTCGTTATCAGCCAAAGTACCCACCGAAATCAGACCAATGGTCCAGCCTTTCGCTAAAACTTTTTGAGCATGCTCTTTTACTGCTGCTTGACCTGCCACCTCAATGACATAGTCAGGCTCACCATCACATTGCTCAATATCTGAAATCACCTGAATCTCGGAAGACACTTGTGACTGCACTTTTTCAATACTGCGAGATGGCACGACAATCCATTTGAGTTGCAGATCTTGAGGCAAGTGGGCATACACTTCTGCTGCCATTGCGCCAAAACCAATCATCATCAACTTTTTCATGACAGCACCTGATATTTATAAATGTTTGTTAAAACCACCTGAGACATCTATTGCCGAACCTGTGGTGTAAGATGCCAATGGTGATGCCAAGAAAACTAAAGCACGTGCAGGCTCTTCTGGACGGCCTAAGCGCTGCATAGGAATGCCACGATTTTTTGCGATATTGCCTGTCCACTCTTCCCATGACAGATTTAAATCTGAACGGGTTTCATAACGGCGTTTCCACTGCGCAGATTCGACCATACCGAGTAAAATCGAGTTCACACGAACGCCATATTGAGTAAACTCATGCGCCAATGAATGGGTTAAATTCAACAGCGCAGCGCGTGCAGATGAAGTCGCAATCATGTGCGGTTCCGGTTGCAATGCCAGTAACGAGTTCACATTGGTAATTGAGGCGTTTGCCGACTGTTTTAAGTCATCAAGAAAAGCTCTTACCGGATGTAAAACACTGAAATATTTCAGTTCAATCTCTTTCATCCAGTCTTCATCTTGTGTGTTTTCAAAATTTGAAACACGGCCTTGCCCAGCATTGTTAATGAGCATGTCCACATTGCCCAAATTGAGTTTGACCTCTTTGGCAAATTGCTGAACTTCTTCTTTTTTCAATACATTGCATGCTTTAGTAAAAATATGGGCATGTGGAAATTTTTCTAAAATATAGTGCTTAGAAGCATTTAAACGTTCTTCATCGCGACCACACCAAGCAACTTTTGCACCCTCTGCAACCAGTATTTCAACAGCAGCCAGCCCAATCCCAGATGAGCCACCGGTAACAACTGCAACTTTTCCTTCAACTTGGAAGCTCATAATCCTTAATCTCTCTTACGATTGTTCCTGAATCGTCAACATAATTTGGTTAAATGCTTGCGGTTGGTCGACATAACTTAAATGTCCTGCATCTTCTATGACGAAGCGCTGTTCCAACTGCAATTCCTGAGCAAGCTCTTGTATACCTAACGCAGGAGTGATTTGATCTTGCTGCCCTGCAATGACTGTGCATGGGACTTTTAAATGGGTTAAGTAATTACGTATTTCGTCATATGCCAGTAAGTACGATGCATGTGTGAAACCTTGTAAGGTCAACTGCTGCATCACCTCTGAAACTAAAGCTAAGGCTTGTGGCTCTTGTTTATAAATCAAATGAGGTCCACGGCTTTCGGCCATGCCTTTAACACCGAGTTCTTTCAACATTTTTGGTCTTTTTTCAAAAACCTGAATTTGTGTTTGTTCATCGTGGCGTTGGTAGCCTTGTGCCAAGTTAGCGACAACTAAGTGCTTCACTCGCTCTGGGTAAAGTGCAGCAAATGCACTCGCCTGTAAGGCACCTAATGAGTGTCCGACCACAATTGCTTTTTCAATTTTTAAGGCATCGAACAACGCAGCCAAACGCTTTGCGTAGTCGGTTGCATTGGGTTGATTCGTTAAAAGTTCATCTGATTTGCCATAGCCCGGTGCGTCCCAGGCAATGACATGAAAATGATGAGACAGCACTTCAAGTTGGTTTACCCATGAAGCAGAACCTGAACTAATGCCATGCAACAGCACAAGGTACTCGCCCTGACCGGCTTCCCGATAGGCTTGCTGCTGGTCTTGAACAGTAACGGTTTTCACCGGAAATTCTGCTAACTTTTCAATGAGTGTCATCATTTTCAATTCTTTCCTTCATTCACTTCATCAAACAATTAACGTTTGATTTGAGACAACGGATGCTCTGGTGGATAGTTCGGAATTGTTGGTTTACCTGTTCCTAACATCACACACATCAAGGCATCTTCTTGACCTGGGTTAAACAGACCACGGTAAATTCCTGGTGGAATTGAAATCAGGTCACGCTCTTTTAAACGGGTCTCAAATTTTTCGCCGTTGTGCTCAATGAACAAATCAATTTCGCCGCGGAGCATAAAGAACACTTCTTCAACATCGTGGTGAATGTGCAAAGGACCTTCACACTGTGGTGGCAAAACCATGGTTGAAAATGTGAAGTTTTCTGCTGGTACAGTGTTGCCGTCATTTGCAACGCCTGTCGCACCCGTACCCATGTAACGCATTTGTGCACGGCGATATTTCGGGTCGTAATCTGCTTGGAACTTCAAAGCATCGAAGTCGTATTTACGTGTCTCAAAGCGAGCAATACGTGTGTTTAACCAATCTTCTAAAGAAGCACCCTCTGGTTGTGCCCACGATTCGAATTGTTGTGTAGTCATTTTTTAAACTCCTATACAGTGAATTAATAACGTTTTAAAAGAGGAACCAAGAACAACGACCCAATGACAGCGACAGCCGCCAAGAAGGTAATTCCTAAATTAAAACTATGTGTTTGCATCACGATGTAACCGATAAGAACAGGCGCAATTGCACTTGCAAAATTGCCTAACCCGTTAAATATTCCACCCGCTGTCGCACCTACATTTGAGGTGGTTACTCGGGCCAGCAGAGCGAATACCGCAGCTACTCCAAAACCCCATGCCATCGCGCTTAAAGACATGGCAGCAATAATCAATAGTGGCTCAGTCATAATGACCATTACGTACATGAAGATGCCCGCGAGTAATAAACCGCTAAATACTTGAATCGCGCGGCGGCCTAACTTGTCAGATAAAAATGCACCGATAATTTCGCCAATTAACATGGCAATGAATGGAAAGCTTGAATACATCCCAAACTCTTTGAGATTGAATCCTTTGTCTTGCATAAGGTAAGAAGGAACCCAGCTATTTAAGCCCCATAAATAAGTCATCAACGCAATGTTAAAGAGACAAACCAACCAGAACGCGCTGTTGCTGAGCAGCAATTTAGTATTCGCAATGTGACCTTTGAAATTGGTACGTTTACTCTCACCCTCAATTTCAACAGTTTTCTTGAGTTGTAAGTTACGCAGACCAAAAACAATGCTGAAAATTGCAATCAGGGTTAGCGCAGCCATCACAAAAAAAGTGGTATGCCAGTCGTGGTGAGCTAAAACATTTGCAGTGATCGGGAACCCAAGGAATGCACCAATCGGTGTTCCAAGTAAGAACATGGTAGAAGCACGTGCCTGCTGACGGTCCGTATAAGTCTGCTTAACAATGGTGTATGCCAAGGCAAATAACGGGCCTTCTGCTAAACCAAGCAGTACACGTAAAACCAACATGCCTGAATAACTGGTGGTGAACCCCATGCAAAACATGAGTATGCCCCACGACGTTACGCTCCAGAACAGCATTTTCTTTGGGTTAAAAATGTCACCCAAAAAGCTTAGAAAGACCGATGAAAAACCATAAGCAAGTAAGAAACTTGTCATGAGCCATCCGAGCTTGGCCTTATCTTCAGCAATTCCCATTGCACTTTGAAAATTAGGATCTGAAAATAAAACCGCAATACTAATCTTGTCGAAAAACGCCAGTACCACACACACCATAAGGACAAAAGCAGGTACCCAATGCTTTAATCCACTTTTTTCTTCATTACTCATGTGTCATTCCTTCGATTTGGTAATGAGAACCAGATTTAATGTTTACGGTTTTAACTTCATGACATTAAATTCAGCATCTGCTAATAGTTTTGGATCTAAAACGGTGTTGGCTTGCATCCAACGTTTTGCCAGTTTGACCAGTTTAGAATCATTAATGGCAATCATGTTGAGCAAACGATTTTCATGGTCCAGATATAAATAGCTCACCTGATCTTCACCGCCTTGGCGAATGACTACTTCCTTCGTTTTTTCAGGTTGATACGTACCTAAAATCTGGATATTAAAGTGATATTGATCTGACCAAAGCCATGGAATATCGCTATATTCAGTTTCAATGCCGAGCATCGACTTTGCTGCTGCAATTGCCTGATTTTGTGCATTTGCCCAAGACTGAATGCAATAACCCAAGCCCGGATGAATCGCGACATCACCTGCGGCATAAATGTTTTGATCTGAAGTTTGCCCAAAACAATTCACCACAATGCCATCTTTCACATCGAGACCAGCATGTACACCTAACTCTTTGGCAATTTCAGCGCCTGCACCTACCACAACACAGTCAAATAACTGACTATTTTGTGGGTGATTCACCACTTCAACTTTCTGATTCGGCGCTTCAACCAAATGAAGGCTCTTGCTGTCTAAATGTATTTTTGTGCCTTGGGTCTCATGCATATTTTTTAAAAATGCAGAAACTTCCGGACTCACACTTCTTGCACACAAACGGTCGCCATATTCAAAAATATGAACATCTTTACCTTGCTTACGTGCAGTTGCAGCAATTTCTAAACCAATCCAGCCGCCGCCGATCACAGCGACATTTTTGGCATTCTTTAAAATTTCAGCCAAACGCTCACAGTCATGCACATTACGTAAAGTCACAACCTTTGGAATGAACTGCCATGTATTAACGGGTACACGGGCACGGCTTCCTGTTGCAATCAGCAATTTGTCATACGGCAAGATCTGGCCGCTTTCTAAATGAACCTGTTTTTGCTCACGATCGACTTTTGTTGCAATTTCCGGTTTATGCCATTGAACGTTGAACTCTTTAACCTGTTCAGGTGAGAACAGATTCAAACTTTCATACGTTGCTTCTTTTGAAAGTACTTGCTTAGACAATGGTGGACGCTCATAAAACACTTGATCTTCATTTGAAACCACGTGAATTTCACCCACATACCCATTTTGACGTAAGGTACTTACTGCCCACCCCGCTGCCTGTCCAGCACCTACAATTACGATCTTTTCCATAGCCATCTTCCTTGTAAAGCAATCCCTGTTAAACAGGCTTCACCTGACGGCGGGTTGTGTCATCAAGACCACCTTCAATCGCCCATTCGGTGAAAAGCTCTAGACGATGTTCTTCTACACGTGGCTGCCATTCTTCTGTCAAATAGTCATCGTTAGTGTAGTATTCAAATGCACCGCCCAATGGTGAGTTGACGTACCAGAAATAAGCAGAAGAAATTGGGTGACGTCCGGGTCCAATAAAGGTTGACCACTCCGAACGATTCATATTTAAACCGCCCCCAATCACCTCGTGGATATCACGTACTACAAACGCAACGTGATTTAAGCCAGCAGGTTTATTTGGAACACTGAGCAAGAATAAATCATGGTGATAACCTTCACCGCGACAACGTAAGAATGCACCGCGATTTTTGTAGGCATCAGATAAATGGAAACCTACTTTCTCGATATAGAAGTTCTCAGTTGTTGCCAAATCCGGTGTGAAAAACACCACATGTCCAATCGCAACAGGTTGACCCTTTTCATAGACAGGACTTGCTGCATTAACACGTTGAATGTTGCCGTACTGGTTAATACCTTCCGTTTTAAGTTCAGGTACTTCTTTAACAAAGCTTTGTTCAAAACGAATGGTCATGCCATTTGGGTCAAGGCACTGAACTGTATTTTCAGTACGTTTAAAACCCTTTACATCGGCTAAACGAGCTGCTAAATCTTCAAGGTCTTGAGCACTTTCAACACCCCAAGTCACTTCACGTAAAGTTGAACCTTGTTCAATAGCAGTCGGCAAACGCTCATCATCACAATTAAATAGATAAATCTTGCTACCGTTTTGAGTCTCGTAAAGATCAGTGCCTTCAATATCCGAACTACTTTGGCTTAAACCAAAATCTGCCAAAAACTTGTTTGAAGCGGCTCTATCTTCAACTCCAAACTTTAAAATCTCGATCCCTGTAATCATTTGACTACTCCTTAGTTAAAGACAAAACCGCCATTGACCGGAATATTTTGACCTGTCACAAAAGAGGACAAATCCGACAGTAGATACAATGCTGTTCCATTTAAATCTTGTGGAAGTTGCTGACGTTGAATCGCTCTTCCGTTCACATATAAATCGTGACGTTCCTGTGGCACATACTCAGTTGCTTCAACCAGAGTAAGGCCCGGTGACAAGGTGTTGACACAGATATTGAACTGTCCCAACTCTCTTGCCATTGAACGTGTCATGGCAAGAATTGCGCCTTTACTTGCCACATAAGCCATCAAGTTCGGTGCGCCCCAAAGTGCTGTATCGGAAGCAACATTAATGATCTTGCCAGCAGCCGATTGCTTTAAATGGGGAACGCATGCCTTACTGATGAGCCATGTGCCTTTCACATTAATATTCATGACCCGATCCCAAAGTTCAGGATCATAATCAATCATATTTTTTCCACCGACATTAGTTGCCAGTGCCGCACAGTTCACAAGTCCGTCTAGTCCTTGGAGTACGTCAACACTTTTTGCAACCGCATTTTCAATAGAGTCTGCATTGGCAAGGTCAACTGTTACTGCATGAACATTTAGCCCTTGTTGCTGTAATGCTTGCGCTTCTTGTTGCCCCAAGTCAGACAAAATATCTGCCATCACAACTTCAGCGCCAGCCTCGGCAATCGCTTGAGCGAAATCTCGGCCTAAACCACGCGCAGCACCAGTCACTAAAACTTTTTTGCCTTGCAACAACGCTACATTAGCCATGAGCTTCTTCCTGCATCTCGATACGGTTTGATGCATTTAGTGCAGCAATTTTCTTTAATTGCTTCTCAGCTTCTTTTTTCATTAAACGGCGTAAACGTGCAAGACCAACATCGTGTTGATAGAGGAACTCTTTTTCACGCGCATTTGGAGCAAGGTTTTCTAAAATAATTCGGTCTTGTTCCAATACATCCCAATGCAACTGTTCTAAATGATTGCGATATAAGAAACGCCATACATTACGTTGCCAGCCACTCACCTTACGGCAGCGCCAGAAAAATACGCGAGTATTATTGGCATCAATTGGCGTTGCATAACCTACAATCCAAAATTCACCACCTGGGCCAAATTGTTTACGGTAAGGAATTGAAAGACGTAACCAGCTTGCACCTGTTGAACCGTATTCAACCCAGTCAAAGTTCACACCTGTTTGACCTTCTTTTTCAAAAACAAAGCCATTATCGGTCGTGCGGTGCTTCATCTCTGCAGTACGTTCACCATCTGCCATTGAGTGTGATGTCGCGTGTAAATAGGTCCCATGCATTGGGTCCATCACGTTATCAATCGCGTATTGATGGTTTACTTTCCAGTCTGCTTGGCAAAGGAACGCACTCCATTCTTCACTTGCAAGTTGCTCTGGGAACTCAAGCGGCGCTGGTTGTTCATTTGCATCGATACCAAACCAGATGAAGATTGCACCATGTTGCTCAATTACCGGATAGTTCTTTAAACATTTAGTTCCAGTCATTGGACATTCATGAACTGCTGGTACATCGGCAACCACACCATCAGCACGAACTTCAACACCGTGATACCAGCAAGCAACTCGGTCACCCAAGTTCCAACCGAGTGAAAGACGAGCACCGCGGTGTGGGCAGCGATCTTCAAGCGCATGAACCTGACCTTCGGCATCACGCCAAACCACAATATTTTCGCCTAAACGGGTAATTCCAACTGGATTAGCAGCGACTTCCCAACTTGCTAAAACCGGATGCCATTGGTCACGTAAACCAAGTTCTAAATATTCTTCAGCGCTTTGTGAAGTTGATACGATTGCGTTCATTTTATTCTTCCTTGAATCAATAACCTAAACGTTGCATTTCTTCTGTAAAGCTTGCAGAAGTCCATTCATCACCAGATTCACAGCGGAAACCCTGTTGATTAAGTGCAGAAACAACGTCATCTAACTCTGTTGCGCCCGCAGAAAATGCCTGAATCAAGTTTTTTACAAAATCCTGTTCATAGAGAGTTGGTTCTTTATAACGTGTTTGCCAAACCAACAATTCAGATTGACCTGGAATTTGAATATTGTTGATACCTGCTTCGGTTGCCGGCGTTGCATGAATCCAGCTTGCCAACTTTTCATTAAATGTCTTCATTGTTCTGCTTCCTTGTACATGTGAGGACTAGAGTTGAATTTGAATATCCTGTCCTTCAACACGAACTGGGTACGTACATAGGTTTCTACACCCTGGCCCACTTTTTAGCTCACCTGTTTGAATGTCAAAAATTGCTTCGTGCAATGGACATTCAACAGTCTGATCTTCGATAAATCCTTCGGTTAATAAGGCATACGCATGAGGGCAAACATTTTCGATAGCAAAGTAATTTTCATCGACGAAAAATACGCCTATTTTTTTCCCTTCAATTTCGATGGCTTTCGGCTCATCTTCGCTAACGTCACCCTGCTGACAAACTGAGATCCAACTCATACCTTGCGTCCTCATTTTGTTTTATATACAAAACATAATTTGATTTTCAAAACACAAGCTAAGCATAATCCCCTTGATCATTTTTTGTCAAAGTAAAAATAAATATAAAATTCATTGGTTTATTAATTTTTAAATATTTTGTTACGTTTCAAGAAGGAAACAAAGTTTTAAATATAAAAATTGTTTTATGCATTTTTAACAATTACAATAGTTATAAAATAAAGCAGCATGCCCCAAATTGAATCATGTTTTATTTATAGGAAAATGACACGAATGAGCATAGCAATTGATGAAGATTCGCAAGAATCGGAAACAACAAAAAATGATGATCGATATTTAGTTCCCGGACTTGTACGGGGTTTAGCTATCTTGCAAGCATTTAACCAACAAGCGCAAGAAATGACCATTACAGAAATTGCTGAAATTTTAGAAGTGAACCGTTCTAGTGCATTTCGTCTGATCTATACACTCGAATCTTGTGGCTATTTAAGAAAAGCATCTCAAAAAACTTACGCTCTCGATTCAAAAGTTATGGAACTTGGTTTTAACAGTTTATCTAAACTTTCATTACTTGATTTATCGACACCTTTAATGAAAGAACTACGTGACCAGACCAAACTCGCAGTACATCTTTCAATTTTAGAAGGCACTCACATTGTCTTTGTAAATAATATCCAGTCGATGGGAACCTTTACGAGCAACATTAGTTTAGGAACTCGCTGGCCTGCCCATGCAACCGTCATTGGTCAAATGCTTTTATCAGATTTACCTGAAACGGAAGTACGTCAGCGTTATCGTAACTTCAATGATTGGGACAGTTTTTCTGATCTGACTCCAACCAATTTAAAAGCTTTATTGCAAAGACTCTCTTACGTAAAAACTCAAAAAACCATGGTGAGCTGGGGTCATTACAATCATGATATGGCAGCCTGTGCGGCACCTATTTTTAAACAGTCAAACGGGAAAATGGTCGCTGTTATCTCTGTGAGTTGTCCAATTACAACTTACGATGAAAGAACATTTAAAGAAGATATCGCAAGCCTAGTCGTTGAAACAGCAAACAAAATTTCCAAATTTATTTATTAAAAAAAGCGACGTTAAGTCGCTTTTTTTTAGATTTTATTTCATAAATTAAAAGTTACTTTTAAAAATGTTCCCATTCATATCCTGAAAGATAATTGTCGAATCATTTTCTTTAATATCAAATTTTAAATACTGCTGTTTAAACTGAATAATTGCATAAAACTCTTCAGCTCCATCATCTAAACCCGTAGCAGAAATCTGGCTACCATGTGGAAAACCGTTGAGCCATGCAGCGTTATAAAAATCTGATACAGAATTAAATTCACAATACTGTTTTGGCTCTGCCATTATTTTTGCAGCAATTTGATCAAACTGTTGTTGTTTATAGACCTCTAAGCTCAACAACATGATCACACTCCAAATTAAAGCTGGTTTGAGGCTAAAAGCTGTTTCTTTTTAACCTTTTCCCATTGATACCAACCATAAGCTGCCATCAAAACAAATGCTGCATACAAAGCGGCTGTTAAAAATAAATCTTTATAGATGAACATACCGACATAAATAATATCGACAAATACCCAAAGTATCCAAGTCGCAATATGTTTTCGGCTGGTCCAATACGTTGCAAGCAAACTAAATGCGGCAAGTTGTGAGTCGAGCATAGGAACTGCTGCATCAGTAAAGTTTTTAAGAATTAAGCCAAAAAGCAAGCCACCTACTGCGGCAATGATCATTTGAAAAATTGCAACTTTAGGAGCTATTGGCTTTATACGAATGTCGTGATCTTGCTGCTTTCCTTTGAGCCAGTAGTAAAAGCCATAAAAATTTACGACCATAAAAAAGAACTGCAAAATTGTTTCGCCATATAGCTTAAATTCGTAAAACAAATAGGCATATAAAACAAAGGCAAAGAAATTAAACAGCCAACACCACATATTACGGATTACCGTTAATCCGACTCCAATCAGGCTAATCAAAACCGCAAAGATTTCTAGAGGTGACATAAAAACAGCTGCTTATTGAGATCAATTTGACGAAGTATTATGAGAAAAATATAAAGCGAAGCAAACTGCTAATTTAAATAAATTATGCAAATTGACGTTATCTTAGGATTTGTCTTTTCGTATGAATTTGATTTACTTCAATACATAGACAAAAGAAATACCGATCGAGTCGCGAACAAATTATATTTGCTAGTTTTTAAACGATTGTTTAAAACATGATTAAAGACAAATAAAGAGCGTGACAATATGTCAAATCAAGCAGGAAAAGTCAGCCGTGAAACTCGTGGACATATTTTTTTAATTGGTCTAGATCGGGCAGCAAAACGTAATGCTTTTGATAGTCACATGATCAAAGACTTATCACTAGCGCTCACCGAATATGAAAATAATGATGCCCTGCGCTGCGCGGTTATCTTTGCTCATGGGGATCATTTTACAGCTGGTTTAGACCTAGTTGAGTTACAACCTAAACTCGCTACAGGTGTTTTTGATTTTAGTGAAAATGAGATTAACCCTTGGGGCACTGTAGGCCGAAAGCTCAGTAAACCTTTGATTGTGGCAGTACAAGGTTATTGTTATACAGCTGGTATAGAACTATTTCTCAACGCAGATATTACGATTGCGAGTGAAAATACACAATTTGCTCAAATGGAAGTTCAACGTGGCATCTTACCTTTTGGCGGAGCTACTGCGCGTTTTACTCAAGCCGCGGGTTGGGCCAAAGCCATGCGCTATTTACTCACTGGTGACTCTTTTAATGCCCAAGCAGCTTTTGATATGAACCTGATTACCGAAATATGTCCAGAAGGCTCTCAGCTCAACCGTGCCATAGAACTTGCTGAACATGTTGCGCAAGCTGCTCCCCTTGCTGTAAAAGCGACTCTCGCCTCTGCGCGTGAAGCTATTAACGAAGGTTATGAGGTTGCCTTTAAGCAATTGCAAAGCCATCTTCAACCTTTGCTCACAACAGAAGATGTTCAAGAAGGTGTTTTTGCCATGTTGCAAAAAAGGCCTCCTGTTTTCAAAGGTAAATAATACCTACTCAAACACTGCGCTCTACAGTTTAAAACTTATGGATATACTGAAATTAGCGTAAAAAAAAGCCCACATGATGCGGGCTTTTTTATTAATTGGCTTTATTCAACTCTAACGATTTTACCTAGTTCATCATGATGAACGACTGTAATTTTCTGACTACGTCCCTGCTCAATTTCATGTTCAGGTAAATCAAAATACCGCGCATAATCATCTGTCTGTTTTGTTTTAAGCGCATTACCACCAACACGATGCTCAGGCAGCACATGACTCCACAACAATAAACAAATTGCACAAGCAATTAACGCAGTAATACCATGTTCAATACCTAAACCAAAGGCACTAAACAAACGGTGAACCAAATGTGTTTTTTGGAGCTCAGCCAAAACCCAGATCAGTACAAATGGACGCCACAGCAACAACCAAACCGCCCACATCATGGCTGTGCTTGTTGTAGAAGCATAGCGTTTATGCCATGGTAATTGACGGCGTAAATCAATAATCAACGAATTTGTCTTCATTTCTCTCTTTACCTAACGAAGTGCTGTGGTTTTCCCCAGACATCAATACAGCACGATCTTTAAAATCTCATGACTCTTGCATTTCATCCACGAATGCCCCGATCCGGGCTCACCCAACGCGCACGTTTCTCATCTCCACGTTTTAAAACTTTTGGAAATGCCACAATAGTTGCCGAGATGGTGATTAGCCAAAAGACCAATGGATACCAGATCATCCAGAAATAGTTTTTTCCTAGATGTGGTTCATAACGACTATCCATCCATTTGCTTAAAGCAAACTGAATGAGACAGGTTGCCCCCAATAAAATACCGCTACCATACGGTAAAAATGGAGAGCTCACAACGGCTAAAGCAGGGACCGGTAAAATAAAATGTACCAACCATAATAAAGCCATCGCGAGCATTAAATATGACCAAACTAAGGTTAAGCAAAGCTCAAACATTAAAGGCCATAAAAAATTTAATTTTGGTTTGGTGAACACATCAATATTTTTAATTAATACCTGTGCCCCACCCATAGCCCAACGTAAACGTTGTTTCCACAAACCGTTTAAAGTTTCAGGCATTAAAATCCAGACCAAGGCATTCGGTTCAAAACGAATGTCCCAACCTGCTCGCTGCAATTTCCAAGTAATATCGATATCTTCAGTCAACATATTTGGAGACCAATAATCCACTTGGTGAACAGCGCTCTTACGAAAAGCGGTAATCACACCCGATACGGTAAATAAGCGCCCAAAGGTACGTTGTGCACGTTTAATCATGCCAACAATCGAAGAAAACTCCCCGACCTGAATACGCCCTAGCAAAGTTGAGCGAGTACGGATACGCGGGTTACCCGTAACTGCTGCAACTGTTGGATTTTCCTGAAAATGACGAATCATCCACTTTGCTGCATGAGGATCAAGTAAAGCATCGCCATCAATACCAATTAAAAACTCGGCATCGGTCATTAAGCTTCCGGCTTGCAACCCCATGGCTTTACCTTGGTTTTGCGCCAAATGAACAACACGTAGTTTTTCATGTTGTGCTGCTAAACGGTCGAGTACCTCTCCTGTATTGTCCGAGCTACCATCATTAATCGCAATCACTTCAAAATGAGGATAGTCCAGTTTTAATGCATGGCTAATGGTTTCTTCTGCATTATCCCCTTCATTAAAACAAGGAATTAACACAGCGACTTTTGGATAACTCTCTAACGGAGCAGGTTGATCGTAAGGCGGAGCCTGACGTTCTTTCCAATAGAAAATGATCGCGCCAATCATCCATAAATACGACATGAATAATGGATAATAGAAAACGAATTTTAAGGCATGCGACCATATTGCAGCAAAGATTGTCATGTTTTAGCCTCAACTACGGCACAAGACGAGATGATTTTTCAGCAAATGCTTTATGCATAGTGTCCACATCCGGATGATCTTTAATTGGGTCATCTGGGTAATATCCAACATGCATGACACCTTGCTGATAAAGAGAATGAATTGTTGCGGCCATTTCAGTTGAAGGTACCTTTTCGTTTTTACGCCAGTCGGTTGCCTGTAACTCAAAAACGGTTTTCTTAATGCCATTTGGATATTGTTTCACGCGATCAACCATATCTTTATAGAACTGATCAGCATTATCGACCTGTTCCATATAAGGCATTGCCATAATAGCCGTAAAGTCATAGCGTTTTAACGACTCTTCAAGCGATTGTGAATACCAGTTTTCTGCATATGGTTTTAAAGCAACTTGCGCATATAAGTTACGTGCGGTGAGCAAGAACGGTTCATATTGTCGCACGTCATCAACGAGTTGCATTGCAAAATCATCTAGATATTTTGTCTTATATGCCGTCCATTTTTGCAAATCTTGATCGTTATCGCGAATTTTTGCCAAATCTGTAGGTAAACCTTGTTTCGCATAAGCTTTTAAGGCATCTGGGCTTGCATCTTCATAGTCAGATAAGGTGACGTCGTCATGGAATAAAATTCCGTTAAATGAAGATGACTTAGCCAAATCTTGATAAATCTCACGAATAGTTTGGCGTGCGTCTGCTGAGAACGGACTTAAACGGATATACCCCATGTTGAGGTGTTCACCTGTTTTTGCTTGCTCCGTCACCACCAAATCTTTAGAAACTGGATCAGTTTTTGGTAGTTCCCATGCCAATAAAGGCATCCATGCGTAAATACGACTTACAGGCGTACGCGTTTGAATTTGCCATGCTACACGGTTAAACAAGTCGGCACGCATTGGAATATGGCGGTTTGGGAAATACACCATATCAGCAGAGCCATTCGCATCTGGATCTGAAAATGCTTGTAAATAGACAGTATTTACACCCATCGCATTAATTCGGTCTAACAAGTGACCTAAATTACGCTCTTGCTGTTTCGGGTCTGGATCATAAATATAGTCCAGATCAATATGCATAATTTTTTGCGGACGATTGTTATCCGTTAAATTCAATTCACGATTTTTAATTTCTTGAGCCAAATCATCAGTCGTCATATCGCCTTCTACCAAAATACGGCTCATATTTTGGAGAGATTGTTTTGCATGGTCTGCCCCATCATCAAGTGTAATGGTAATTGGCATACCCAGCTTTTTAGCAATTTCAACAGTTTGCATATTATAGCGACCATAAGGCCATACCATAATACGTGGTGAACGTAAGCCGTGTGCCTTAAGTAGTTCGTTATTTTTCTTTAAGTCGTTATAAATACGTGCCTGATATTGTGCATCGTTCTCGTAGGTTTGAGTTTTTACATCATAAAAACGAGTAGTTGCAGCAGGTTCAGAGTTGCCTTGTGGGTTGCCTGTAATACCACGGTGCAAATGATAGCTATGGTTTGCAATTTCTACAAAACCACTATCTTGCATTTCTTTCAGCTCAGGCCAGCTTAAGATTTTATCGCGTGGAATTTCTTCCCCTGAAAAATCGACTTTCTGCCCTGCTTTTGGCTCTAACCATGAACCTACTACTGCGAGTACTACAGGGATTTTTTTAGCTTTAATGACAGGATAAGCATTTTGATAAAAAGATTGATAACCATCGTCTACAGTTAATAGAACAGGTTTTGTAGGTAATTGAAATTTACCTTGATGGGCACGGATCAACTGATCAACCGTAATAAAATGGAATCCGTTTTTTTGCAGCCATTCAACATGTTGTGTAAATTGTTGAGTCGTCACTGCATATTGAGGAATTAATGCATTTTTAGTATCGGTAATTTCATGATAACCAATCACCGTAAGTGTTGACGCGTCCAGTTTAGGTGGTTTGGCTAATGCCATGCCTGACAAACCTGCCAGAGCTAAGCCAAGTGATATGTTCAACAAAGGAGATGCAAAGCGGATAATCATGAAATAGCGTCTCAATAACAATATAGATTATTTATGCGAAGTTTGATTTTAAAACGCAAACTTTTTGAAATTTGGTCTTAATGTCAGCCTGCCCATAAATGAACAGTTTCTCAGTCAGCATTTATAATCAAATAATCTGAAAATAATCTTAAATATTTAAAAAGCTAAAATATAAATTAATAATGTATTTATATTTAAAGCTCATATAAACAAGAAAGCCCCCTAAAGGGCTTTAAATTTCACTAGTCACGAGTTTTGACATCGAATAATTCAATTTCAAAAATTAAATTAGAATTCGCTGGAATAATCTTACCCATTTTACGCTCACCATAAGCTAAATGAGCAGGCACGATTAATTTACGCTTGCCGCCAACTTTCATTCCCATAATGCCTTGGTCCCAGCCTTTAATTACACGGCCTGTACCAATCACGCATTCAAAATAGTTACCGCGATCAATTGAAGAATCAAATTTTGTGCCGTCTTCTAACCAACCTGTATAGTGAGTTGTAATCAAAGCACCTTTAACCGCTTCTTTGCCTTCACCTACTTTTAAATCGATAATTTCTAATTCATTTGACATGGTTTACCCCTTAATCTGAATCTTTAAAATCGCAATTGGTACTTAGTGTACCAACTGAATCTGTAGAATTTGTTGCGCTTTTCTATGTTACTGTAACTGTGTCCACACAACACTTGCCTGACCCTTTTCACCTAAAAGCGTCCACTCGTTGTCCATGACATTTAATTGAAGCTGCATTGTACGTTCACAAAGTTGTTCAAGCTCTGCTGTACTTTGAGGAGCAATTTGCCACACCTGAACGTTACTTAACGTTTTAATTTTACTGTTTCGTTTCCACCATTCTTCGACTTGTGTGCCATACACAACAAGCGCAACTGTTTTACAGCGCGCACTGGCTTTTTTGACTTTATCTTCAGATGGTAAGCCAACTTCAATCCATGTCTCTAACTGACCCGTTAAATCTTTTTGCCATAATGCTGGCTCGTCAGTTTCAAAAAGGTCTTTAGTAAACTCAAGCTCATCACTTGCGAAACGGGCAAAAGCCATCAAACGAACCATTAAGCGTTCTAAAGTTTCAGAAGGATGCAAGGCAAGCGTCAGTTGATAATCACCATAAATGTGGTCATCCATATTGGCAATATTCAAGTCTGCCTTATAAATTGTTGCTTTAAGCGCCATGATTAATATGTCCAAAAATTTGGCGCTAAGGATACTCGATTTTGGGTAAAAAATTATAAAAAAACTGAACAATGCAAAGCACAGTCATGTGAAATTTGCATATTCTTCCAAAACGCTCAGCTTATTTTATAGTTGGCCGGCTTTTTGCTTTAGAGAGATATATTTTCCTCTTGCTAAAATTGATGACTTATGTGGCTAAAGCTCAAGCGTAGTTTATTTTTACAGGTTCTTTGTGCTCTCTTTCTTGGGGTTGCAGTTGGAATCGGCTTTCATGATTTCTCCCTATCTTTAAAGCCATTAGGTGATGGTTTTATTTCTTTAATTAAGATGCTGATTGCACCAATTGTGTTTTGTGTTGTTGTACTGGGAATCTATGGTGCAAACGACCTTAAAAAAATGGGCAAAGTCGGTGCAAAAACGATTCTCTATTTTGAAGTGGTGACCAGTATTGCTTTAATTTTAGGCATTATTGTGGCCTATGTATTTAAACCGGGCGTCGGTATGAATATCGATATTAGCCATTTAGATGCAAAAGATTTAAGTACCTATACCGAACGTGCCCATGAAATGCATACGGGTTCGGAATTTCTACTCAATATTATTCCAAAAACCTTCACTGCCGCTTTTGTAAACGGCGATATTTTACAGGTTTTATTGATCGCTATTTTATTTGGTGTTTCCCTACTTTTAATTCCAAAACATTTAGCAGAGCTGGTACGTCAAGCACTTGAAGCTTTTTCAGAAGTCTTCTTTAAAATTATGGGACTTATTATTCGTTTAGCTCCAATTGGTGTATTCGGTTCAGTGGCCTATACCACTGCTAAATTTGGTTTAGATTCACTCTTACAATTGGGTTATTTGGTTTTACTGTTTTATGCAACCTGCATTTTATTTGTCGTTATTGTTTTAGGTTCGATTTTAAAACTTGCTGGTCTCAACATTTTCAAATTTGTGGGCTATTTTAAAGATGAACTCGCTATTGTTTTAGGTACCGCTTCTTCTGACTCTGTTCTTCCACAAATTATGAAAAAACTCAAAAATTTGGGAATCAAAGATTCAACTGTCGGTTTGGTTATTCCAACTGGTTATTCATTTAATCTAGACGGGTTTTCAATTTACTTAACGTTAGGGGTGATCTTTATTGCACAGGCCTGCAATATTGATTTGTCTATGCATGACTTACTGGCTATTTTGCTGGTTTCGCTCATTACTTCTAAAGGCGCTCACGGTATTCCTGGGTCGGCTTTAGTTATTCTTGCAGCCACACTTTCAGTGATACCAAGTCTCCCTGCAATTGGCTTAGTGCTGCTACTTTCAGTCGACTGGTTTATTGGAATTATTCGTGCCTGTACCAACTTAATTGGTAACTGTGTCGCAACCGTAGTGATTGCTCATTGGGAAAAAGATATTGACCATGCGCAAGCTAAAGCTGTGTTAGATCGCAAACCTTAATCCCACTCTTCAGAGAACATTAAATCATCTTTGGTTTAATGTTCTCTACTCTTCAAGCTGACAGGCAAGTAATGCTGTTTCAAAAGCTAACCAATCGTGATTATGTTCGCTAATGATTTCAATACGGTTATCAATGCCCTCTTCACCTGACTTATAATTAAACTGATCAGGATTAAAGTTAAAAACCTTCCATCCTTGATCTGTGTTAAAAATTCCCTTAATTCGCAGCCATTCTTGCTGTGCACATAATAAATCTAGCAAAGCATAAAATTCGAATTTCCAGCGTTTAGGCAACTTCCAACCTGCCACAATATAACCTTGTGCCGACTCGACATAATGATAAGGTAATTGATTAATTTCCTTTGCAACTTCGGTTTCAGTCATTTGCTTTTGAAGTTTAAGTAAAGGTTGTATAGATCGCTCGGTTAAACGAGCAGCTACATCAATTTTATTTAACGCTAACCGACCATGTTCAGTTTTAATCCACTCTTGGTGATAAGGCTGGTATTCGTCTTTTAATAGCTCAAGCGCCTGATCATCTTCAAAAGTCATCACGTCTGTATGTGACACCACCACAATTTGGGCAGCTTTTAACTGATCTTCATAAAGATTTTGTTTAACCCAATTGGTATCGTGCAAACGACTGCCATCTACCACAGTAATCAGTGCTCGCATGGCTAAACTACTTTGCCAATGAGGTTCAGTCAGTTGGTCAAATAACTGCGAAGGATGCCCAAGTCCAGTCGGTTCAATAAAGAGTCGATCTGGCTTTTGTTCACTCAATAGACGGGCTAAAGCAATATGCATAGGCAATTGACTGCTACAACATAGACAGCCCCCTAATAGTTCTTTGACTGCATATCCTTCTTCTTGAGGTAAGAGTTGTTGGTCTACTCCAATTTGCCCAAACTCATTCATTAATACAGCCCAAACCTCATCTTTAGGCTTTTGGCTTAATAAATGCTGTAATAATGTGGTTTTTCCTGCCCCTAAAAAACCAGAGATAATATGGGTGGGAACAGTTCTTGGGGCTATCAGTTTCACAAGCGGCTCAAATCAACAAGGTTTAAAAAACTAAGAAAGATATATCACTGTTTAAATCGCATGAAAATGATTTTTCACTTTGAAGATATACTTTTCAATTATCAGGCTAAAGCTCTCAATTTGTGACAGCTATCTCATCAATTATCTAAATTAACTATTAACATCTAAAATTCAAACGAAATATCCTATTTATTCATATTCACAATTCATGCCAAAGTGTTAGGTTTACGTAACACACTTGATTTTTTTTCACTCAAAAAAAAATATTTTTTCACATTTTAAGGTGGATTTAAGCCCTTTTATTTTACAGATTGCTCACATAAACGACCCGTATATTTCATATTGTTAAGATAGCCGTAATAGATTGTTAAGTTAATTGATGTAATTCGAAGCTCAGCTTAGCATGTGTCCTAGCTTAGTCATTCAGCCATACAGGTTTCAGGTATGTATGAACGATTAGGTTTAATTTATTTTTAAATGAAATTTAAGGATGCCATAAAATGAAATTAGCTAAAACTTTACTCGCTACTACACTTGCTTTAACTGCTGCTTCAACTTTCGCTGCTTCTAAGCACGACCAAGCAAATAACACTGCTGGTGAAGAAAAAGTTGTTGTTTCAACTCAAGAGCAAGCAAACACTGCAAATGCTGCATCTGATGCTGTAGGTTCTGCTTCTGAAGCTGCTCCTGCAACTCGTTAATTCTCTCAGCATTCTCCTCCAAGCTCAGAGATAATTTTACTGAAATGAAAAATGGACGCTGAATTTTAGTAAAGAAGAAAAAGGATCGAACCATGCTGCGGTTCGATCCTTTTTTAATTCGATCTATTTTTTTAAGAAGTTTTCTTATACATGCTACAAGATGGATTATGGTTTTCTTGAAGACGTAAAACCTTACGGTGCTCAGCTGCTTCAAAGCGGCAACGCTTCCACTCAGTATTGAGATTTAATTGAGGCACTTCACATGGCTTGCCCTGTTCATCAACAGCAACCATCGTGAAATAACAGCTATTGGTATGGCGCACTGTACGCTTCTGGATATTTTGTGCTTCAACACGGATTCCGACTTCCATTGAAGTACGACCTACATGGTTCACACTTGCCAAGAAGGTTACCAACTCACCAACATAAATAGGTTCTTTAAAATTTACTTTATCTACAGATAAAGTCACCACGTAGCCACCCGAATAACGACTTGCGCAAGCATAAGCGACTTGGTCTAGTAGTTTTAGAATCGTACCACCATGAACATTACCTGAAAAATTTGCCATATCAGGCGTCATCAAAACTGACATCGTCAATTCAGACTGATCATCAGTTGCTGTGGTCATTTCATCTAATGTAGGCATAGCTCAACTCTGTCTTAAAACAAGCTCAGTCAACATTATGGTTGATAATTCACAAAAAAAACATGCTTAAATCCACAACATAGCATTGTATTTTTTAATATCTTTGATTGTTTTTTAAAATTTAATTTTTTAAGGCACTATTTTTAAAGTTATTTTTTAAAGCTGTTTTATTTATCTTAGAATTTTTTAGAAGATGCTATGCCATTTTATTCCATGTTCAATGGCATAGCAGGTTCTTATGAGTGACTTGCTAAACTTTATTAATGACGCCTGTCACACCATTAATGATCATATCAATGGCGATCGTACCAATTAATAAAGCAGATAAACGCCCGACAATATCAAAATAGCGATCAATATGTTTGGCATGTTTATAGCGTAAATGATCATGTGAAAATTTCATCAAAATCAAAATACTGCAAGTTAAAAACAAGGTGAAAGCAATCACTAGGGCTGCTTCACCGATTGACATTTCAATCCCTGTGACTACCGCAGCGCTAATAGTCCCTGGACCGATCATAAACGGCATGGCAATGGTGCCAGCCAGATGTTCTGGAGCACCACGCATTTCACCGATGGTATCGGCACCCTGAAACACATAGCGGTAGCCAATCACCAAAAAGATAAGACCTCCAAAAATCTGAAAGGCTTCAAAACGTACATTCAGATATTTACTAAAAATTGTTTCGCCGCCCCATGCAAATAGCATGAACACGACAAAAGCAATCAAACTTCCCTGAATCAGTGCTTTATTAAACACCTTAGCTTCTGAATGGCGAATCAGGCCAATCATATAAATGCTCATTAAAAATGGATTGAGCAAAGAGAAAAATAAAGCAAAAGAATGTAGATAAGGAGAAGCCATGCATTTTCCTCTTAAGCTTGTGGATCTGGGAACAAGGGACGATTCCCGGGGCTAATACGATTAATATGTAAGAATGTCATATGTCTTTCATATTTATCTAAAATATCGTTAATGACCTGTTCTTTACTGTAACCAACCAGGTCGTTATCTTGAGAGCCATCATAAAGATAGGTTTCAAGTCGGAAATAGAACTGTTTACCTCGTTTTACACGCTGGCTAAAGTTCGGCGCGCTATAGCGTACAGGCCAGATCTGATAAACAAAGTTTTGCTCCTCTTCCAAATGGATAGTCAGATCTAGATGGTAAAGCGTGTCTTCATCTTCAAGCGGGGTTTGCTGTACATCCACATTCATGCCCTGCTTAATCAACTCATCAGCAACAGCCTGAACAGCTGGCAAACACACCGTATCTAGCATGCGCTGTGTTTCAGTGGTTCCCGGATGATGCATGACTCGAGTTAAACGCTGTTTCCAGTTCAGAATATCAACGTTCCCTACGACTGGCGCTGCATTCATACTGAGACTAGCATGCCTGTAATCTTCAAGTCTGAGTGACTTATAAAGCCCTGCCATCACAAGGAACATCACAAAACTAAACGGCAAACCCATAATAATAGTTGCATTTTGCAAGGCGGTAATGCCGTTGGTCATGAGCATGGCTAATGTGAGCAAACCAATCGCCACTGCCCAAAACACGCTTAACCAACGAGGAGCATCATTATCAATATGAGTAAGTTTAGTCGTGAAGTTACCTAAAACGAGAGCTCCCGAATCGGCAGAAGTCACGTAGAACAAAAGCCCTGTTACGGTGGCAATTGAAGCGATAAAGGTAAAGCCCGGATATTGCGCTAACAGATCATAAAAACCATGCGCCGGATTTGCTAACACCGTCGCTGCTAAGGTTTGATTGCCTTCAAAAATAACGCTGTGCAATGCGCTATTACCAAAAATAGATAACCATGTAAGTGTAAATAGAAGTGGAATAATTAAGGTACCGCAAACAAACTCACGAATGGTACGCCCTCTTGAGATACGTGCCAGAAAGAGTCCTACAAATGGAGACCAAGCAATCCACCACGCCCAGAAGAAGAAAGTCCAACTACTCATCCATTCTTTAGGCTGTTCAAAAGCAAAACTTTGTAAAGCTAAACTCGGGAAACGACTTAAATAGTCACCAATATTTTGGACAAGGGCATTGAGTAAAAACTCTGTATTTCCCAAGAATAAAATAAACAGTAAAAGCCCAATCGAAACATAAATATTAATTTCAGATAAAATCCGCAAGCCTTTATTGACCCCGGATGTCACCGAAATAATACTAATACCGACCGCGACAGCAATCAGGATAAATTGCATCCAGATATTTTCTGGTAACCCCAATAACACATGTAGGCCATAATTCAGCTGTACTACACCAATCCCGCAGGTCGTTGCAATACCAAAAATTGTCCCTATCACGGCAGCTGTATCAACACTATGCCCAATCGCACCATTAATTCTGTTCCCGAAAATTGGGTAAAGTGCAGAACGAATGGTAAGCGGCAAATTATAACGATAGCTGAAATAGCCAAGTGCCATACCAATCAAGGCATACATACACCAACCAGTTAAACCGTAGTGAAACAATGTCCAAACCATACTTTGGCGTGCTGCTTCATAAGTTTGACCTGCTCCGACCGGAGGTTGCATGTAATGAGATAGTGGTTCAGCGACCGAGAAGAACATGAGGTCGATACCAATACCCGCAGAGAACAACATGGCAGACCAACTCAGTAAGCTAAACTCAGGCTTTGAATGCTTAGGTCCTAATTTGATACTGCCATATCTTGAACAGGCAATAAAAATCACGAAGGCCATATATAATGTTGCAGCCAGCAGATAGTACCAACCAAAGGTTGAAGTTACCCACTGAAGCACGGCATTCATGACTCGATTTGCAAAATCGTTGAACAAAAACGTGACGAGGGAAAAAATTAAAATAAGTACAGCTGAAAAATAAAAAACCACACGGTTGAGCGGGTCTTTTTTAGATTTAGATAATGTTAAATCATCAACTGCTCTTGGATTATCTGTTGCCATACAATCCTCAAGGAATAAAATAAAAACAAAATATTTAATTTCGTCTTTTCACTCTTATTTAAAACAATGAAAAGACGACTTTAAACGGAAAATAATATATAGATGTGATCAATTGAGACTATAAAACCTCGGTCACTTTATTCTGGTCACAATTCGATGGGACCGAAATGTCTTTTGAAACAGCTAACTGTTTTTTCACTAATTGAGGGTCAAAATCATCTTGCTTTAAGGCTTTGGCTAAACCAAACATATAAAGCAAAATAATAACTGAAAATGGTAAACCACATAACACCACAGCACTTTGCATAGAGCCAAAACTACCGGCTAAAAGCAAGCCAATACTGACAATGGTAATTACCACAGACCAAAAGACGCGTAACCAGATCGGTGAATCACTATCATTGGTGCCCCCTTTGGAGGACAAATTAGCGATCATTAGTGTACCAGAGCCAACTGGGGTCAAAAATAAAACGAAACAAATTACAACAACAATACCCGCAACGTAAGGATTAAACGGCAGATATTCGAGTAATTTAAATAAAGATAATGCTGGATCAGTTAAAACCATATCACCTAATACTTTCTGTTTTTGCTGTAAGATTAAATAAATTGCAGTGTTTCCAAAAACCGAAATCCAAGCCAGTGTAAAGCCGAGTGGAATCAGGCATACACCTAATACAACTTCACGAATGGTACGTCCTTTTGAAATGCGGGCAATAAACATACCGACAAAAGGCGCCCAAGCAATCCACCAAGCCCAATAAAATACGGTCCACGAACCCAACCAACCACTGGCTTTTTGATTGTACAAATACATATCAAAACTTTTACCCATAAAATTATTGAGATAATCACCCGTATTTTGCACAAGACCATTTAATAAATGGTTTGTAGGACCTGTTAAAAATACAAATAAAAGTAAGATATAGAGCAGACGTAAATTAATACGCGACAACCATGCTAAACCTTTTTCAATACCCACCACTGTCGTAATCGTGGCAACGAACATCATGATGAGCACAGCAGTAATTAAGGTCGCAGAGTTATCTGGAATTTGCGGCAGTAAGTAACAAATACCCGATACAAGCACCAGCGCTCCAATTCCCAAGTTGGTGACCAAGGAAATGACCGTCGCTAAAATCCCAAAGCCATCGACAAAGTCACCCACTAAGCCATGTACTCGCTCTCCAAAAATTGGGTAAAGCGCCGAACGAAGTGCCAATGGTAAATTTTGTCTGAAAGCAAAGTAACCTAAAGTAACTCCGAGCAATGCATAAAGCACCCAACCATGGATCCCCCAATGCAAAAAGCTATAGGTCATCGCATTACGGGCTGCCTGAATCGTTCCTGACTCGCCTTCCGGCGGTCTTAGAAAATGGTCAACCGGTTCGGCCACACCATAATAAAGTAGCGCAATACCAATCCCTGCCGAAAACAGCATTGAGGTCCAAGCCAAATAGCCAAACTCAGGTTTGTCGTGGTCTTTTCCTAAAGGAATCTGCCCTACTTTTGAAAAGGCAAGCCACGCCACAAAGCCTAAACACAGCACAATCACCAACATGTAATACCACCCGAAAAAGTGGTTTACTTGCTCTTGTACATAGGTCAGCCAAAACTGACTTTTTTGCGGAAACAGTACAAATAACAGGCCAAAAATACCGATACTGACTGCCGAACTCCAAAATACGAAACGATTTAACCGAATATGGTCTGAAGAATATTTATCACTTTTCAACACCATCTTATTGCTCCTTGCAATCGGTGTATTTTTCTAAAATAACGTGATAAGTACTGGACTTATGCGCATCATCCTATCCCTAAGAACTTTCGATTCTATCTCTTCTTCCCCGAAGTCAGATTCAAAAATTCATTGATTTTTACACATCATACTTGTTATTGATTGAACGTTCAATCAATAACAAGTATGATAAAAAAAGTGCTATGATGCTCTGCAAGTTAACATGCTGAATTTAAAGCACCCCTAAAAGTGCTGATGTGGAAAATCATGACAAAACGCAGAGTAAAACCAGAGCATGTGCGCCGTGAAGAGATTATGAACGCTGCACTCGACGTAATTTATGAAGTGGGGTTATCCAATACCACCATTGCACAAATTGCAAAAAAAGCCGAGCTGTCGACCGGCATTGTTAGCCACTATTTTGGCGACAAACAAGGGTTAATAAATACTTGTATGCAAGAAATGCTAAATGTTTTGCGTCGGAAAACCGAACAATACAGAGCAGAAGCAGATTCGCATCCGGAAAGCCAAATTAAGGCAATTATTGACTCTAACTTTGACATTAGTCAGGTAAATGAAAAAGCAATGCGGGTCTGGTTAGACTTTTGGTCTGCAAGTATGCATGTACCGGACCTGAGCCGTTTGCAAAAGATTAATGATCAACGCCTGTACTCCAACTTGAAGTTTTATTTCCTCAAGTTAATAGATGAGCAACAGGCCAGTGTTGCCGCAAGAGGGTTGGCAGCATTGATTGATGGATTATGGCTACGCGGCAGTTTAAGCCGTCATAACGAATTTGACAGCGAACTGGCCCGTTCTATTGCTTACGATTATGTAAAAACGCAATTGCAATTTGCGAACAAGCCTTTGCAGGAGAGACAAAATGAGTGATGTACAAGTTCATCAATTGTATATCCATGGACGCTACGTTGAAGCAACCAGTGGTAAAACATTTAATAGTATTAACCCTGCCAATGGCGAGACAATCGCGACTCTTCAACAAGCTTCTGAACAAGATATTGAAGCTGCTGTAAAAAGTGCCCAACAAGGACAAAAAATCTGGGCTGCCATGACTGCCATGGAGCGTTCACGTATTTTACGTCGTGCTGTCGACATTCTCCGTGAACGTAATGATGAGCTTGCCCGTCTTGAAACACTCGACACCGGTAAAGCTTTTAGCGAAACATCTACAGTCGATATTGTGACTGGCGCAGATGTACTCGAATACTACGCAGGACTTGCAACAGCTATTCAGGGCGAACAAGTTCCGCTTCGTGAATCAAGTTTCTTTTATACACGCCGCGAACCTTTAGGCGTAGTTGCAGGTATTGGTGCCTGGAACTATCCAATTCAAATCGCTTTATGGAAATCTGCCCCTGCCCTTGCTGCCGGCAATGCCATGATTTTTAAGCCAAGCGAAACAACGCCACTTACTGCATTAAAACTTGCAGAAATCTATACAGAAGCTGGCTTACCAGACGGCGTATTTAACGTGGTACAAGGTGCTGGCCGTGAAATTGGTCAATGGCTCACAGAACATCCTGTGATTGAAAAAATCTCATTCACTGGTGGTGTGGAAACTGGCAAAAAAGTCATGGCAAGTGCTGCTGGCTCTACGCTAAAAGAAGTGACCATGGAACTCGGTGGTAAATCTCCATTGATTATTTGTGAAGATGCCGACCTGAACCGTGCAGCAGATATTGCCGTTATGGCGAACTTCTTTAGCTCAGGTCAGGTATGTACCAACGGTACGCGTGTATTTGTTCCAAAATCACTTCTAGCCGACTTTGAAAAAGCGGTTGTAGAGCGTGTAAAACGTATTCGCATTGGCGACCCAATGGCTGAAGACACCAACTTCGGTCCACTCACTAGCTTCCCTCACATGGAAAAAGTTTTGTCTTTCATTGAGTCAGGCAAACAACAAGGTGCTAAAGTGTTAATTGGCGGTGGCCGCGCAACAGAAGGCGGACTTGCCAAAGGCGCTTATGTACTACCGACAGTATTTAGCGACTGCACTGACCAGATGGCTATTGTTCAAGAAGAAATTTTTGGACCGGTTATGAGCATTTTAAGCTATGAAACCGAAGAAGAAGTCATCCGTCGTGCTAACGACACCACCTTTGGTTTAGCTGCTGGCGTTGTTACTCAAGACATCAGCCGTGCTCATCGCATTATTCACCAGATTGAAGCTGGTATTTGCTGGATCAATACTTGGGGCGAATCGCCTGCCGAGATGCCAGTGGGTGGCTATAAACAATCTGGTGTAGGCCGCGAAAATGGCTTAACTACGCTTGGGCACTATACCCGTATCAAATCTATTCAAGTTGAACTTGGCGATTATCAAAGCATTTTTTAATGCCTCCATCGCTTTAAACACTTCAACCTAAATCACATATGCCGAGCAGTCTTTATAGATTGCTCAGGCAAACTGTTAGTAAAAAAAGGATAGTTATGAATATTAAAGAATATGATTACATTATTATTGGCGCAGGATCTGCCGGAAATGTACTCGCTGCGCGTCTTACTGAAGACAAAGATACCACCGTTTTACTCTTAGAAGCGGGTGGACCAGATTATCGCTTGGATTTCCGTACACAAATGCCGGCAGCTTTGGCCTACCCTCTTCAAGGCCGCCGCTATAACTGGGCTTATTTAACCGATCCTGAGCCACACATGAATAACCGCCGTATGGAATGTGGTCGTGGTAAAGGTTTAGGTGGTTCATCTTTAATTAATGGCATGTGCTATATCCGCGGTAACGCAATGGATTTAGAGCAATGGTCAACTCATAAAGGCCTTGAAAACTGGTCTTATGCTGACTGTTTGCCTTACTATAAAAAAGCCGAAACTCGTGATATTGGTGGCAACGACTATCATGGTGATAGCGGTCCAGTATCCGTTGCTACACCTAAAAATGGCAACAATGTACTGTTCCATGCCATGGTTGAAGCAGGTGTACAGGCAGGTTACCCGCGTACTGATGACTTAAACGGTTACCAACAAGAAGGCTTTGGTCCAATGGACCGTACGGTAACCCCTAAAGGTCGTCGCTCAAGCACTGCACGCGGTTATTTAGATATGGCAAAAGGTCGTCCAAACCTGACCATTCTGACTCACGCCACAACCAATAAAATCTTGTTTAATCAAAAGCAAGCGATTGGTGTTGAATACATTATTGGTGCTGATCAAAACAACTTACAACGCGCATTGGTTAAACGCGAAGTATTACTTTGCGCAGGTGCAATTGCGTCACCACAAATTTTACAGCGCTCGGGTGTGGGTCAAAGTACCTTCTTAAAATCAATGGACATTGATGTGGTTCATGATTTGCCGGGTGTAGGTGAAAACCTGCAAGACCATCTAGAAATGTACTTACAATATAAATGTAAGCAACCTGTTTCTTTATACCCTGCCTTGAAATGGTATAACCAACCTGCAATTGGTGCCGAGTGGTTATTTAACGGTACAGGTATTGGTGCAAGTAACCAGTTTGAAGCAGGCGGATTTATCCGTAGTTCGGATGAGTTTACGTGGCCAAACATCCAATACCATTTCTTGCCGGTTGCCATTAACTACAACGGTAGTAATGCAGTGAAAGAACACGGCTTCCAAGCCCACGTTGGTTCAATGCGTTCGCCTTCACGCGGTCGTATCAAACTTAAATCGAAAGATCCATTTGAGCATCCAAGTATCTTGTTTAACTACATGTCGACTGAACAAGACTGGCGCGAGTTCCGCGATGCAATTCGTATTACTCGTGAAATCATGCAGCAACCTGCGCTTGATCCATATCGTGGTGATGAGATTAGTCCGGGCAAACATTTGCAAACAGATGCAGAGCTTGACGACTTTGTTCGTAACCATGCAGAAACAGCTTACCATCCGTCTTGTAGCTGTAAGATGGGTGAAGATGAAATGGCTGTTGTAGATGGTCAAGGTCGTGTACACGGTATGAAGGGTTTGCGTGTAGTTGATGCCTCAATTATGCCGCTGATTATTACCGGCAACTTAAATGCAACTACTATTATGATTGCCGAGAAAATTGCAGACCAAATTCGTGGACGTGAAGCATTACCACGTTCAACTGCACCGTTCTATGTAGCATCATAAAATCTGAAAGGGTATATTTCTTATGCAGAGATATGCCCTTAATTTAATCTTTATAGAATCAATATTAATAAGAACGATGTATGACAGAAAATAAGCGCCTGCGAAGAGCTTATTTACATAAATATGGTATGAAATAAAAATTAATCGATTTTTATAGGCAAATATTCTTCAATTGATTTAACTTTAATCAAATCAAAATTATTATTTTAATTTCAAATATTTACACAATAACAATTAAGTTAAATTATCTTATCAAAGCTCAATTTGGTTAAATATAAATCATATTTATGATTTTGATGAACCTCATTTATTATAAAAATTGTCTTGTCAATGCAAAATTAGTCTAAAATATAGAGTGTTTGCGATAATCCCAAGTAAGTTTTATTTTTTTCAAGACTCTCTGTTTTAGAGAGTTTACTTTCGCATTTATATCCTTTTTGTCTGGATACGCTGTCTAGGTTTCCTCACACCTTAAGTGACTCAAATAACTTATTTTAAGGTCCCCCTTACATGAAAAAGTTTTTGAAATACCTTCTGGTATTAATCATTCTTATTTTAATTGCAGGTATTGCGTTCTTGTTTAGACCTACAACGTCAAAACAAGTTGAAACTGCAAAAGATGAGCCAGTTGTTGATGCTGTTCTTGTTGGCGGCGGCATCATGAGTGCCACTCTCGGTACTTATTTCACTGAGCTTGAACCAAACTGGCAAATTCGTATGTTTGAGCGTCTTGACCAAGTTGCTCAAGAAAGTTCAAACGGCTTTAACAATGCCGGAACAGGCCACTCTGGCTTTATGGAAATGAACTATACCGAAGAGAAAAACGGTAAGATGGAAATTGCCAAAGCTGAAAAAGTTGCTTCTCAATTTGAAGTTGCTAAACAGTTCTGGTCATATCAGGTAAAACAAGGCGTTTTAGCTGAACCGAAATCATTCATTAATCCAGTTCCGCATATTGCTTTTGTTTGGGGCGATAACGTTCAGTTCTTAGAAAAACGTTATGCTGCCATGATTCAAAGCCCGTTGTTCAAAGGTATGAAATTTACTGAAGACCCTGCTGTTATTAAACAATGGGCACCTTTAGTCATGAATGACCGTGATCCAAGTCAAAAAGTTGCCGCGACCCGTATGGATGTTGGCTCTGACGTAAACTATGGTTCAATCACTAAACAATTAGTGGGTCATTTAAATCAAAACCCGAATTTCAAATTACAGACATCAACTGAAGTGACTGGCATCAGCCAAAATGATGACAAAACTTGGACCGTGTCTTTCAAAAATTTGAAAACTGGTAAAGTAGATCACGTTAAAACACGTTTTGTATTTATCGGTGCAGGTGGTGCAGCAGTTAAATTATTGCAACTTACTGGTTTACCAGAAGCTAAACAATATGCTGGCTTCCCTGTGGGTGGTGAGTTCTTAATTACTGACAACCCAAAAATTACTGCTGAACACACAGCGAAAGTATATGGCCGTGCTGAACTTGGTGCGCCTCCAATGTCTGTACCACATATTGATACACGTTATATCGACGGTAAAAAATATGTATTGTTTGGCCCATTTGCAACCTATTCAAACAAGTTCCTGAAAAATGGTTCTCAGCTTGATTTACTTGCATCTACCAACAAAAACAACGTTTTACCAATGACGACTGTTGGTTTAGAAAACCTTGATCTTGTTAAATACTTGGTTAGCCAAGTCATGATGTCAGATGAAGACCGTCTCAATGAACTTCGTAAATACTACCCAGATGCGAAAGCTGAAGACTGGCGTTTAAGCCAAGGTGGTCAACGTGTTCAGATCATCAAGAAAGAACCGGGTAAACCGGCAACGCTTCAATTCGGTACAGAAATCTTTGCGTCTAAAGATGGTGCTGTAACTGCATTGTTAGGTGCGTCTCCGGGTGCTTCGACTTCTCCATACATCATGCTTAACTTGCTTGAAAAAGCTTTCCCTCAGCAAACTGAAGGTAAGTGGAACCAGAAGCTTCATGAAATTGTAGTGTCTTATAAACAAGACTTAAGCAAAGATCCTGTATTACTCGATAAAGTTCGCCAGTACACAAGTTCTACGCTTGGCTTGAACTATACATCTCCGTTCAAAGCTGCAAACGATGAAACTGCTGCTGCCCCAGTTGCAAAAGCAAACTAAGTTTGACGATGTATAAATAAAATTCCAAAAGGATGAATTTCGATTCGTCCTTTTGTTTTTTAAGACCTCAGCTGAGATATTTAGATTCGCTATGACCCATTTAAACTCATCTTCTCACCTCTTATCATTTGGTTTTAAGCTCGTGCTTGTTTTGCTGCTGGCTTATCTTTTGGTAAGCGGTTTTTATATATGGATGATTGGTGGTACAGCAATTTACATCAGCTCAGCCGTACTACTTGCCATCACCGCGTATGCATTTAAGCTCGGTAAATATCAAAAGCTATGTTCTGTTTTAAATCTGCTCATCAGTGCAGCGGCGTTATATTTCAGTACTGCTCATTTATTTTTCTCCCCTGTTCAATTCTTTATATTTTTACCTGCCTTATTTTTTGTACTGTTAGCTTTTGCTCACCTAGAAAAAGTTCGCAGCTTATCTAAGGTTTTATTATTCATTAGTTTATTGATTTGGTCAGGCATACATTTTATGCAACTTGAACAACTTAAAGCGTATTATAAAACGCAGCATACTGGTGAAAGTTGGCAGCAATTTGGCGCGCTTTAAGCACTATTTCTTAGTCAATATTTTTAAATAAATACGTAACCTTTTTCACATAAAGTTCATCAGTAAAACTGAACATCGTCTACAGAAATCCTCTTAAGAAAAAATATTCATAACAATCTAATTTATTTAGAAATATATCGAGCATATTCGCGATTGAACACAATCCATCTACACGCTAGATTAACTCAAATATTTTTTCTCCCTTTATGTTGTAATTTATGAAGATTTTAGATGGCGGTTTAGGCCGTGAATTGGCCCGTCGTGGCGCTCCGTTTCGTCAACCAGAGTGGTCTGCGCTTGCACTCATTGAAGCACCTGAAACAGTAAAAGAAGTCCACCTCGACTTTATCAACGCTGGTGCAGAAGTCATTACAACCAATAACTATGCGGTTGTGCCATTTCATATTGGTCAAGAACGTTTTGAAACTGACGGCGTGCGTTTAATTAAAGTTGCGATTGAACAAGCAAAAAATGCAGTTAAAGAAAGCGGCAAAAATGTCAAAATAGCAGGCTGTTTACCACCGTTATTTGGTTCTTACCGCGCCGACTTGTTCCAACCGGAACAGGCTAAAAACCTTGCTGAGCAAATTATTAACACATTGGCACCAGAGGTAGATTTCTGGCTCGCTGAAACTCAATCATGCTTAAAAGAAGTTGAAACAGTCCATGCATTATTGCCACAAGATGGTAAGGACTATTGGGTGTCATTTACGCTACAAGATGAGATTAAACAAGAACAAGCTTTACTTCGTTCTGGCGAAAATATGCAACAAGTGGCTGACTTTATAAAGCAGTCAAATGCCAAAGCAGTATTGTTTAACTGCTGCCAACCTGAAGTGATCTTGCAAGCGATTAACGAAATTAAAGGACTTATTCCTGAGTCTGTGCAAATTGGTGCTTATGCCAACGCTTTCCCACCGCAAGATGAAAGCGCTACTGCTAACGATGGCCTTGATGAAATTCGTAAAGACCTAGATGCTCCTGCTTATCTTGCTTTTGCCAAACAATGGCAGCAAGCAGGTGCAAGTTTAGTGGGCGGTTGCTGTGGTATTGGACCAGAACACATTGCTGAACTTTCTCAATTTTTTAAAGAATAAATACCATGTCTGCTGCCAAAATCGGATTATTGTCTCTTACAGCGCTGGTATTTAGTTCTATGGTGGGGTCAGGCGTATTTAGCCTCCCCCAAAATATGGCTCAAGTTGCCAACGGCTCTGCCCTTCTTGTTGCATGGCTCATTACCGGAGTCGGCATTATTTTCTTGGCTCTCTCATTGTTGCATTTAACCCGTCAACGACCAGATCTAGATGGCGGTATTTATAACTATGCACGCGAAGGCTTTGGAGACCTGATCGGGTTTTGCTCGGCGTGGGGTTACTGGTTGTGTACTACCATTGGTATTGTCGGTTATGTAGTGATTGCCTTTTCAGGCGTTGGCATGTTTACCGACAGCAAAGACCACGTTATTTTTGGTGAAGGTAATACACTTTACTCACTGATTGGATCAAGCATTTTTGTATGGCTGGTGCACTGGTTAGTAAGCCGAGGTATTAAGGAAGCTGCGATTGTGAATTTACTGGCAACCATTGCCAAAATTATTCCAATGGTGGTCTTTATCTTCTTTACTTTTATTGCCTTTAAGTTTGATTTGTTCAAACTCAACTTAAATGACTTCTCTTTAAAAGTTCCCCTTTGGCAGCAAGTCAAAGACCTGATGCTCATTACCCTTTGGGTATTTACCGGTATTGAAGGTGCGGTGGTTTTATCATCACGTGCAAAAAACCGTCATGACATTGGCAAAGCGACCATTTTAGGTGTGTTGCTGGCATTAAGTTTTTACGTCATGGTCACAGTATTAGCTTATGGTGTGGTGAGCCGTGAAGCGCTTGCTGGTATGCATAACCCATCTATGGCGACCATTTTGCAGCAACTCATCGGTCTACCGGGTACCATCATTATTACTATCGGCTTGATTATTTCAGTTTCATCGTCTTATTTAAGCTGGACGTTATTTGCGACCGAAATTCCATATCTAGCTGCAAAAAATGGTGCATTCCCGAAATTATTTTTAAAGAATAATCAAAATAATGTACCCATTTCATCACTTTGGCTGACCACCATTGTCGTGCAAGGTGCATTGATTGCGGTGTATTTTTTCAATAAAAATTACACCCAGCTTTTATTAATTTCATCGGTGATGATTTTACTGCCTTATTTTCTGGTGTCGGCTTTTTATCTTAAGGAATCCATTCGCCATAAACGCACGCTGCATATTGCCATTGCAAGTGTCGCTTCCATTTATGCACTTTGGTTGCTCTATGCAGCAGGATTAGATTTATTACTTCTGTCTGTAGTGTTGTATTTGGTCGGCTTGGTTATTTTTTCCATCAGCTATTTTGAGCATAAAAAATCGCTCAAACAAAATCAGCTTAATTAATCATTTCAACCACTGTTGAGTCATTTCAGCAGTGGTTTTCTAAAACAAAAATTTCTATTTTGAAGGCTGTGACTGCTTTAAATGCAACCGTAAAATACGGCGTAATTCTAAAATTGCTTCTGGGCTATTTTGAATTGAATGGCCACCTTTAATAATCAGCTCTGACTGCTCCCCACCTAAGTGTGAACTTTGATAAGGCACAATCCCATCACTGCTTTTTAACTTATCTGTTGTCCCGTTAATATTGCCCATAATCGAGTGATAGACCACTTGGGGCGATGGTTGAATGGCTTGAGTCAACTGCATAAAGTTAGAAGAGCGACTTAAATTACTCGCCCCATTTTCAATTAAGCCTTTTCTGAGTTTGGTATTTTTCTCATCTCTCATTTCGACCGCAATAAAAAAGTCAGCCGGTAAACGAATAATACGACGGGCAATTTGGGTAAACCATCGATCAGCGTAGTCTGTACCATGATGCGGTGCCGAAACAAAAACAACTCGATTAAAATATGGCAAAGCCTTGAACTGAAAACGCTCACGAATGATCGGATTTTCTTTTAAACGATTTAACTGCGCTTCATTCATTTTTTGTATGGCTTGCTCTGAAACATCGGCATTACTCACCAGTAAACGGCTAATCACGCCGCCCATACTATGCCCGACCAACACTGCATCGTGTGCTGCATAACTGTCTTTCGCAATGTTTTGAAAAGCCTGATTCAACAATGAATAAATCTGAAAACGACTTTCAAAAATCGGCATATTGGTTGAATAAAACACCTGCCAAACCTGATAGTTTTTCCTTAATTCAGCATCGCCCATAATGTCATTGGTTAGGCTCACCCATGCCTCTGGGCTACTTGCTAAACCATGAACAAACACAATAATTTTCTTATTTGGGTTAAAAGGTTCCAGCATATATAAATGCGGCATGATTAAATTGGCTTCTTTATTAATTAAAGACCAATAACCTGCCGCACCTAAATTATATTTCGACAACCAAAGCCCATAAGGAGCCGAATAGTTTGCAGTCAGTGGATAATCCACACCTTCGATTTTTACACGGTCTTGTCGATATGGATCGAACATTGAAATTTCTAACTCTGCCCCAGCAATGACCTGATCGGCTGTGGCTTTTTGTTTTGGGTATGCAATCGCAGTAGCAGGAAAGAAGCGTGGTAAATGAATATTAGGGTTGGCTTGGTGAGTATAAAAATTATCGGGGTCTAAAATGAAGCCGTGATTTACATCATTTTCTTTACGCCCAACTATAAACTCTGCCCCCAAACCATCCTTACGGTTAACGGTATTAAAACCAGAAAAGTTCATGTTATAGCTAGAGCGAAAGGTATCGACTTCAATATGCTGTACATCTACAGCATGATCAAAGTTAACGTGGTACTCATGCCCATCTGCTTTCAGTAAAGGTGGGAAATGAAGCGTATTTAAATGATTAAAATACGTGGTCATGAGCTTTGACAAGGCGACGTTATAAAAAATACGTACCTGATTTTGGCGATGGTCAAACACCCGATCGAAAGGCGACTCTTCAGAGTCAAATAAATAGACATAACTATAGCGTAAGCTTTTATCGAACAGCGCTAACTCTTGCTCAACGCAACTGTTACTTTTATTAATAACATGACACTGGCTACTACGTCCGACATCTAAAGCTTTTGCCAAGTAAATTTCACTCAGCGCAGCATAGCGTTCTTCTCGGCTGCTATTTTCGGACAGGCTCTGAACCTTATTTAAACAATCACCAAAATTTTGTAGGCAAGTTTTTTCATCTTCTTTGACCAAATACAGTAAGTTTTGGGTTTGATGACTTAAGGTGCCGTCGGTCAGAATACTTTCATTCTTACTTTTTAAAGCATTGCTTAAATTACTTTCTTTTAAATGAATGACCTGACAGCCACTGAGCAAAGCCATTATTGTTATGATTGAATAATGGTAAGACTTTGTCATTCTGCCTTCCTTAATCGAATGTATTCCCCATCTGGTCATTATGCCTGTAAAGCAGTGAACGAACAATTTCGACTCCGCTTCCGTCTTCCTTTATTTCAAAAAAAAGCCTGAACTCATTTTAATTCAGGCTTTTTTGTTATTTTTTAAAATCAAGCTTGGTTGAACTTTTGCTGTGAAGCTAAATAAGAGAAATACAAAATTGGTAAGATAAACGGCGCTACACTCCAGAAATCAAAATAGACATAGAGGATCGCTCCCAAGAAAGCACCAATCACAAAACCAATTACAATACTGGCACTTTTTAGAAAACTTGCCCGATTGGCTGCGTTATTGTTTTTAAGTAAGTTGGCAATATCAATTCCGAGCTGGGTAGTGTTACCTGTCATCATGGTGCTTGGGCTAATATTTTTAATAAGGGTTTTGCTTGAAGTATTACGAATAGCCAAAGCAATTAAACCTAGCCCACCCGTTACTGCAACTGTTAATGCATCCGGATCTTTAAATGGTTCGAAGTAAAGCCCTGCCACCATAAAGGCACATAGAAAAATAGCTTCAAATAAAAATAAATAAGACAGCGTTTTGTGCTTGATCTGACTGCGGTCAATCAACAGTTTGGTAATGACAACAGTCAAAATAAATAGTGGGATTGCTGCGAGCTTAATCCATAAACCCGAGCCACCTTTAACCCATGCTGCCCCTGCCAACACTAAGTTTCCCGTCACATGCGCGGTGAAAAAGCCAAACAATGCAATAAAGCCAATAGTATCAATTGCCCCACCCACCATAGTGAGTAAAACAGGATCTCGACATATTGCCCAGGTACTTTCTGTGTCTTTTTTAATTGGGGTATCTGTCATAAAAAATATCCTGTTAAATTAAAACTTTAAAGTAAGCAAGTTGTATATAAATGATTTAAAATTGAATAATACTAAAGCGTTTATGAAAGCAAAAAATCATGTAAAAAAATAGGGTGCGTAATGTCGTAACACTGTCTTTTAAATGGCAACAATCAAAATTGACTATTTTTAAAACACTAAACTGTTCTCCTCCTTAAATCAATTTGACCTCCAAAACTGTTCTAACTATGATGAAGCCGCTAGTTGACATCAACTGGTTTTGGACCTGAAAAAGTTATGCCAAAATATGGATAATCAATAACAACAATCACGAGTAGATATATGTCACTTTATAATTTTTCAGTTTTTTTAGGGGGATTATTATTTGTAACTGTTGCCTTCGCGGGTCAAAAAAACAGTCCTCATCGTGATTTCTATTTGAAATGTATTGCGGCTGGTCATAGCCGTGCAAGCTGTACATGCATTTATCATCGTTTAGAACGCCAGTACTCCCCTAAGCTCATGCATAAACTTGGAAGTTTAAGTTTACAAAGTCCTGAAATACCGCGTGATTTTGTAAAATCCATGATGCGTACCATGCAAAAATGCCAGTCATAATTTTATTTTTTAAGCCACATCCATGCCAATACCCCAGCCATACATAAAATTGCCGGATAGACAAACCACGGATGTGGAATGGCCCAAATCATCAGTCCCGCGGCCAGACTCATACTTAAGGTCGAGATGTATTTTGCCTTTTTGGGAATACGCCGATGTTCTTGCCACTCGCGAATGAGTGGGCCGATATAGGGATGATTTCGAAACCTCTGATGAAGTTTTTCAGAACCACGAGCAGCAAAGAAAACCGCCAAAATTATAAAGTCGACGGTGGGTAAACCGGGAATAAAAATACCCAATATGCCAAGCGCAATACACAACCAAGCCAAACCAATAAACACCCAGCGTGCCCACATAGAACGGGCAAGCTTACTGACTGGTTGAGCGGGTGCTAACGACTGCTCATGTTTTACCATGACATTTACTTGATTAAGTTTATCCATATCGGGTATTCCCTTTATCCACTTTTTACTACTTCAATTCATCAAGCTGATCAAGCGCTTGACCAAAATATCCAAAGGCATCTAAAGCTCCTTGAACGACTCGGTCTTGCTGGGTTTGGTCAAAGCCTGCTTCATCCAGTGCTTGTACAAAACGTTTCCAGACTTTAGCGCGCCCTTCGGGATAGGCCGCTAAATTACGTGCTGCAAACGTTTCAGAAAAACCCAAATGCTTTTGAGCTTCTTTAAATAAAAATGCAGCTCCTAAGGTTGAACCTTCGGACACATAAATCCAGCCTAAAGCTTCGGGTAGCTGTACGTTTTCACTCTGTAACTGCTGTTCGTTAGGTTGAATACCCAAATCATTTAAATCGGCAAGTGCTTGTTTTGAGCGGCCACGAATGTCGAGGTCTGGAACCAGTCCTGCCACACCCTCTTTTTCAAAAAGATGTTCAATTTCGCGCTGAAAGTAATATTGAGACAAAGTAAATTGCGCGTATTTTTCTTTACTTGAAAACACCTTTGCCTCTGACATTAATTGATGCATACGTTCGTGTTCAGCAGCAGTTTCTTGTTTCAAACGTAAAGACAAACTGTTGCTAATGATTTGTTCTGTAGATGAATTCATCATCTTTCTCCTGCAAAATGGATATTACTCATCGGTTAACGGCCCCGATTGAGTTTGAGTTGGACTGGAAAATCCACAATAATAGTCACGGCTCGACCGTTAATTTTGTGGGGTTTAAATCTAGATTTACGTGCAGCTTTTATGACCCGTTCATCAAGGCTTTGAATGCCCGAACTTTGACGTAATTGAATGTTGATTGGCTGCCCTTTTTCATTAATGCGAATCCGAAGCTCAACCAAACGATTTTGTTGTTTTAACTCACGGTCATCGTAATCAAGCCCGCCAAAACTCAGCACATCCACGCTACTCACCTGAACAACGTCATCGTGTTCAACTTGAGTGCTAGGGGCTTTGGAATATTCTTGCTGCATTGCGGGTGTTTTGACGCCGCCACTTTTAGTTTCGTTATTAGTGTTTTGTGGCAACTGCTCAGTTTGCGTTTGTTCAAAGTCTGTCGAACTCAGTTTTTTATCGGTATGAGTCACCAGCCTTTCTGTACGCTGCGCTGGTTGGAGTGAAGTTGAATTATTTAAAGTCGTTTTTGATTGTACTTGCTGTTTGTCATTTAAATTATTTTGCACGGCCTCTTTAGAAGCAGTTTTTGACGCTAATGTTTGAACATTTGTAGGCGAGTTTTTTGGCTGATCGGGCGTATGAGATACCGAACTGTTTAAAGTAGATTGAGGCGTTACACTGTTTTTAGGTTGGCTTTCAGTCTTTTCAGCCGATGGCTTTTTAGCGGGCGCCAATGACACAAAACTTACTTTTAAGGCATCTACTTTGGGTGTTGCTTTAAAATTATAAGGTTCAATTAAATGACTCAGCATCCAGACAACAAACACATGCAGACCAATCACCACGACTACGGTTAAGCACTTATAAAAATGCTTTGGCCCTTGTGGTAAAGGCAACATAACCATCGGCTTATGTGTAGGGAATAAAGATTTTGATTTCATGGCTTATTCCCTAAAAACGATGCTCAAGCTTGAGACTAATGTTGTGTTTATCGTAGGAATACAGCCAATCGACATTGCTTTTATTATGGTTATAGCGATAGGTTAAATTAGGCGTCATGCCATAAAACTCAAAGCGCGGCATTTGCACAACAAGGGTATAGTTTTGTTCAAAATCATGACGACGAGCTAAGAAAGTTTCTGCGTATTTATCAAACAGGCGCCAACGATAAGAACTCAGCAAAGTGGTATTAAATCCTGTACTCCAAGATTTGCTTAAGCCCAATCGCACACCTTGCTGTTGGTAGGCAGCCATGTATTTTTCTTGGGTCGAATGGTCGAGCACATCTAGACCACCAAAAAAAGTCCACTGGTCTGGAAAAATTTTCCAGAAAGTAGCAAACGCTGAGCTTTCTACCCCATCTAGGGTTTTATATTTCTGATAATTTAAATCTTTACTCTCAGCCTCAAGCTTGAAAGCTTTATCTGCAGAGATAAAATGCATCCACTCAGCACGCGCACCCCAGGCATTGTAAAGACCATCATTGCCATAACGTTTATGTTCAAATAGAGGACTCACCCCAATTTGATTTTTTAAGTCAAAGTAGCTGTAGCCTGCATTAATGTTGATGGTAGATTCATTAAATGCCGCGTGGTCGTTATAGGACTGTCCAAACGCCAGCGCACGTAAAGCCACGCCATGATGCCCCTTAATCGCATAGCGTTTAATCAGACTGGCTTCGTAATCTAAACCTGTTGCCGACTCAGCTTTAGGGGTCCCACGGGTAACTTGCTCAATTGGGATAATATTACCCTTACTATCTTTGCCATAAAGCGTCCATGTTTTGCTTTGTTCAGATGAACTATTTAAATTACTGACATAGGTGTAACCCGCTGAAACCGAGCCTTGCCAAGAGTCTCGTTTTTTTAGTGCCTGAACAAAAGTATTTACTGTTGTTAAAACTCCAGACGGAATTACCGCAGGGTCACTTTGTTTCAGTTGGTCTTGAATGGAAATAAAAAGGCGTGCTGCTTCCTTATTCTTCTGTTGTTCAAACAGCACGCGCGCTAACTCAAGTTCACAAATTAAATTATGAGGTTGTTGTTTTAGGCTGCTTTGAAATTTTTGTTCAGCCAATTTCAGTTGACCCTGAGAACGTGCAACTGCCCCTTCGGCAAAGTCGGTTAAAGCCCGATCGTAGCCAACATATTTCTTATAATGTTCTAAATAAACCGTGGCTTTGAGCCACTGTTTTTGCATGACTGCCAGATATAATGCCTTGGCAAGATCATTCGGATTTTGCTCAACACTGTATTCTTGTCCATTAATTTGAAGTTTAGGTAATTGCTCGGTACTACGAATGGTTCCCTGCTCGTGAAACTGGCGCTGTTCTTGTAAAAGTGTTTGGTCCAAGCTTTGATTGAGACGAAGCTGTGTGTCTTCGTCGGCATATAAAAATGGACAACTCAACAATGTCAGACAGCACAAAAGCGTTCGTTTCATAAAACAATAAACCTGAAGCAACCAAGCAAAAGCCCAAAAAACAAAAGGAACCTACATATGTAGATTCCTTTTGCATTCATTAATTTTTAGCACCGCCAAATGCAGTGTTGTAAGACACGTTATCAAACTGGGCAATACCCGCTAAAGCCGAAGCATTTGCACCGAAGAATTGACCCTGCACCACACCAGAGTTGTCGACACCAGCTGTACCATTAGCCGTTGCCAAACCTGCAAACGCAGCAGTACCTGGGTTAAATGCCACACCATCTAGGCTTAATGATGAAACAACCGTACCAGTTCCTGTAAGCGTTCCTTCAAGTGTACCCGCACCATAATTTGCCGTGAACGTACCACTTAACAGATTGCTTGCAGAGCCGTTAATTCCTGCAACGGTATAGGTTGCAGTACCCGCGGTTGGAACAGTGGTATTGGTGTTATCACCCGCATAGTAAACGGTATGGCTCGCGCTTGCCGGCGTGTCGCCCGCTTTCCACCATTCACCAAAATAGACTTCCTGTGTGCCCACCTGACCAAAGTTAAAATTACCTAATGCACTGTGTGAAGGTGGCATTGCAGACACTGGAATATGCGAAATATTAAAGGTTTTGCTGCCAACCGTTACATTGGTGTTACTTGTTCCCTGAGCAGCAAAAGCCTGAGCCAAACCTTTTAACGAACTAAAACCTGTAAAAGCGTTATATGGTGCACCCGCAGCTTGAACCGACACCGCTGCAACACCACCCGGATGGCTTGCATTGGCAGCAGCACCGATTTTGATATTACTTTCATTACTCGAAATACCATCAATTCCTGCATAAGCAAATGCAGTTGAACAAGCAACGAGACCCAAGAACAATTGAGAGATTTTCATTTGGTGTTACTCCATCTTTTTAAAACTAAGTTATTGTTTAATTTAAAATAACGATTTCTCTATTTTTTAGTTTATTGAGTAGGCCCAGCTGCAAACCTACTCGTTTTTTTGTAAATAATAATCATTCAATCTTATTATTTACCGTTACCTGACTCCCCTTTTATGTATGTGTAGAGGGAATCAAATTCTGTTTAAAATTTAGTGGTCCAACTAATTTTCATCGTTCGGCCGGGTGCAGCCATGGCACTACGAGTTAAAGGATCGATATAAAACTGGTTAGAAAGATTACTGCCGACAAACTCAACCGTGTTGTAGTTATCGACCTGATAACGCGCATAGGCATCAAAAATCCACGTGTCATCCCAAGCCAAAGGCACATTGAGGTAATAGCCTTTATTGACACTAGCATCATTGTTTTTACGTAATGGGCTTTCATAAGCTTTATAGAATGTTGCACGTGCACCGAGCTCTAACTTTTCATCAAAAAAGCGTGCGCCAAGCAAACCGTGGAAACTCAGTTCAGGAGTGGCCATTGTTACCAAGTAGCCATTTGGGAAACCGTCATCGACGCAGCGCTGATACGGTTCGCGGAACTCAAGGCCCTGCTCGGTTTGAACCGTACCGCCTAAAATCATTTTGTTAATAGCACTATTGGTGTCACACACTTCATTTTTTAAGTTATAGGCCACGCTCAAGTCTGTGAAGAAACCGCCATTATCAAAACGGCTTTGTAACTCTAAACCTGACAGCTTTTGCTCATCCATATTGGTAAAAATAAGGTTTTGATCACGCTCAATCACATTTTTGGTTTTGTTGTAGTAATAGGCGAGCTTAATGTCGGCATTGCGTGCTGTGCTAAACCAGTCACGCATGTCATAGACATAACCCAGTTCGTAGTTAAAAGCGTGTTCAGGTTTGATTGCTTGATATGGCAACATGGCAGAAAAACCGACAGTGCTTTCAAACAAACTTGGTAAGCGATATTCCTCTGCATAGCGTGCATAGATTCTGCTGTTTGGCGTGAGGTGAATTGAGGCGCCTAATTGCGGTGCCCAGCCGCTATCTTTAACTTTGTCGGCAGACTCAACCGGAACTTGGTCTACCACCGACATAAAGTTCCCACCAGTTACGACGTACTTTTGTCCAGAGGCATTGAGCTGATTTAAAGGATTATCAGCAAGCGACAATTGCCCATTCGCATCTGCTTTCCAGCTCAGCGTATTTTTCTGTGACCAGATCATGTTATACAACGTGCTCTCTGATGCAGGTACAGTGTCGAGCTGCCCATCCCACTCAGGATTTTTTGTGGCATAGCGCTGTTTTAAAACATTGATTAAACGCTGCTGAGTCGAGGTGTAACTCTCAGGCATGGTCTGATATTCAAAGGTATATTCTTTAAGCCTACTTTTTTTGGTAAATAGCGGATTTAAACTCGGGTCAATCTCGCTCTGCAAAGACTTATTTAAAAAGTCATCAACAGCCCAATATGAACGATAACGCATGCCCGCATCAAAACTTAACCAAGACAGGGGTCGATAATTAAAATTAAAGTCGAACGTTTTTTCCTCACGGCGCCCTGCCCGTGGCAATGCTTGATAGAGCGAATAACTTGGGCCAAATTCGCCATATATATCGTCAGACGTTAGTTTTTCTTTTAAGAAACTTCCACCGAGTGTCAAATCAAGCTGGTCTAATAAACGGGTTTTATTACTGACCGTAATGCCTTTACGCGTATTATCAGAATGGCTTATTGCCGTATTAATAATGGTGTTATCTCTAAAATCGATTGTGGTTGGCCACCCACCACGTGTGTAGGTCTGGCTTTCGGTATCGGTTTGCCAAATGTTGGCGTAGAAATCAATCCAGCGATTACTTTCAGGCTTAAACTTATATTCGAGGCTATAAGCTTTAGAGTGAATATTGCTTAAAGGCCACTGCGGAACACCCAAGTCAGGCGTAATGCCCCAAACAATACGGGACGGCATAATTTCACCAAAAATATTTTTGGTATCTCGGTAAGTCAGTTTAAGGGTCTGATCATCTGTTGGGCGATAGGTCCCTTTTAACAACCACGACTCCATATGACTTGAAGTGTTGGGAACTTCATCGCCCGGCTGATAGGCATAGGCAAAGTAAGGAATAAAATCGAGGCTGCTGTCTGGCGTCGCTCGTTTATAGTAGCCCGCGCCATGTGTGCCAGAAAAATAATTGCCGCGCTCACGTACTGCATAAACTGCCAGTAAATCGAATTTGTCTTGCTTGGTGGCAATTGCCAGTCGGCCCGCTAAATCATCGCCCGAAAAATGAGAGTTATCACTTCTGGTACGGTTCTTTTTATAAATATCGGGGTCATATTTTGACCCATTCATGTCGATCCAAGGCATTGTATCATCGTAGTTTTGACCCACTTTACTCATGTCCGGCAAAGATGGATCGATTGAGTTGGTTGAGCCTTCTACTTTTAACTCGGCACCAAAAGACTTACCCGGACGAACAATGTCATCGGCCTCTAGCGTTTTAACGACTACACCACCACCTACAGAAGTTGTGGTATTGCGCTCTAAAGACGGGCCTTTAATGACTTCAATGCCCGCAATCAGATTGGGGTCGATATAGTTTCGGTTGTTTACCCCGTTGTAGCCACGCCACACCGCGATCGACTGCTCGGTGCCATCAATGGTTAAAGGCACACGACCAACACCCTGCACACCACGTACACTTGGGTCGAGTGCCCCACTGTTGCGGGCATCGCCACTATAGACTCCCACCATGCCTTGTAAAACATCGGCTGGGTTGGTTCCTTTAAAGCGCTCGACATAGTCTTTGCCCGCATAGACCGAAGAGCGGTTTGCATCATAAACTTTGTTATAGCCTTCGGTGTCACGGTCTTCTTTGCCATACACCACAATTGGCGTGAGTCGTACCGACGCATCTTCTTCAATTACGGCACTACTTGGCGGCAGACTAGCGGCCTGAACCTTAGCGGGAGTGACTCGCGGCAAAGATTTTTTGGTGAGTGTGTAGCCCTGCCCAACTTTTACAGCATTAAATTCGGTTGCTTTTAAAAGCTGCTCAAAACCTTGCTCGACAGCAAAATTACCTTTTAAGCCTAGGCTGTGTAACCCTTGGAGTTGCTGGGCATCCATTGCAATTGAAGTACCCGATTGTTCGACAAACTGATTGAGTACGTTAGCAAGACGGCCGGCGGGAATGTTATAGCTTTTAACTCCGGCTGTTTCTGCATAGGCCTGCTGCATAGGAAGCACAACAAGCCCCCCCATCGACACAGCATGTATGGCAAACGCCAGTGTCGAGAATCGAAAAATCGATCGATTCCGCTTTTGCCCCGTTCCCGCTTTTTTCATTTGCCCGCCCCAGTAAATCGTAATAAGAATCATTCAGCACAACAAATTAAAATGATCCATATTTATTGCTTCTACTTACTATTTACTATGACGAACGACTTTCAAAAAAGTGGAACCTAAAATTTAAAATAAATTTAATTTTTTATTATTTTAAAGAAACCATAACCACAAACGGCGTGATTTGCTTAATTTTCAGATCTGGAAAAACCGTAGCCAACAACTTAAGTGATTCTGTGGTTTGGTCTAAAGGCAATACCGCATTGACCCGCACATGTTGCAGCGCCGCATCATTAAAAATAATTTTGCCTTTGTAGTTGCGGTCTAACTCTTGTAGCACTTGATTCAACGGTAGGTTTTCCACCATAAGTTGATGCTTTTGCCATTTTTGTTGTTCGTTATACACATTTAGTGCAGGCAGTTTTTGGACGCCATTTTTGTCCATTTTAATGGCTTGCCCTGCTTCAACAATGGCCTGACGAGTCGCATGTAATTGGGTGGTTTTAACTTGCGTGGCTTCTACTTTTACCTTTGAGTGCAACATGTTAAGTTCAGTTGCCGAAGGGTCATAACTGACGCTAAAAGCTGTGCCGAGTGCCTGAATTTTCCCATGACTGGTTTTGACCAAAAACGGTCTAGTCTTATCTTTGGCAACATCTACATAAATTTGACCTTGCACCAGCTCAAGCACTCGCTGGTCGGTTTTAAAATCAAGATTAACTGCACTTTTACCACGTAAAATTAAACGTGAGCCGTCTGGTAAGGTTTGCGTGGTCCACTGCCCCGATTGTCCTTGAATATCGGCTGTGACATAGGCCACTGTCGTATCAATTAAATAAAATAACGCCCCACTCATGGCAACAAACACAACGGCAAAAGCTGTTCCTGCCCGTAAATGTTTATAGGCTTTGCCTGAGCTTAGGCCAGCTTTAAGGGCAACTTTAGTGACTTTTTTATGTCCGCTGGTTTGGGAAAGTTTTTGAATTGAACCAATGCACTGTTCAATATCGGCAGCCACTTGGCGGTGTTGCTCACTGGTTTTTTTCCACTCTTCAAATTTTTGATTGGCGGTTTTTCGTGAGCTTTCATCATCCGAACTCAGTTGAACAATCCAATGCGCGGCTTCTTCAACCAGTTGGTGATGTTTGCTTTTATCCATGGCCATTTAAATGTAAGCGTCCATGTCTTGTCGGTTTTGGTAGCACTGAATTAAACAGCACGCCAAATATTTTTGAATCATTTTGGTCGACACACTTAAACGCTTGGCAATTTCTTTATGGGTATAGCCTTCGAGGTAATGCAAAATAAAAGCTTGCTGTGCTTTATCAGAAACCCCTTCGAGTGCTTTGCAAAGCTGGTTAATTGCTTGAATAATTTGCATTTGGTCTTCGGGTGAAGCCACCGCATCAAGCATATATTCCATTTGACTCAAGCCATCTAAATAGGCTTGTTCAATGCGTTTACGGCGCACTTGGTCAATGAGTAGGTTTTTAGCAATCGACGTTAAATAGGCACGCGGTTCCTTAATGCCAAATAGCTCGTCTCGCGTTTGTAGCAGTTTAATAAATGTGTCCTGAACCAGATCTGCGGCCTGATCAGTATTACCTAATTTTTGTCTCAACCATTGGTGAAGCCAGCTTTGGTGACTTCTATATAACTGATCTACAAGCAAAGAAGTTTTGTTCACAGCAATTGGACTCAAAACAAGGAACTTACAAATGATAATAATTATCATTTAAACAAGTCAAGCAATAATTCAAGTAAAACTTAAATCACTGTTTAATAAATTGAATTAATTGCCCGCTTGCTTTGCTGCACTTTTCTTAAAGCAAATCAGCCAAATTCCTAATTTCTTCCATCACCGCCTTACACGCAGGTGTTAAATAGCCATGCTTAGAGATAGACAAAGAAATATAACGCTTTAGCGCAGGGTTAATAATTTTTGCGGCTTGAATTGAGGTGTATTGGCTGGCCTTCTTTAACGCTTGCGGCCCCAGCATGGTATACATACGAGATTCGGAAACCAAATGGGTTTGTAAACTAATCGAATCGGCTTCAAACACAATGTTTAGTTCTACCCCATTTTCATAGGCCATGTGGTCTAAAAAATTGCGCCAGTTACTTGGCCTACAAAAGGTAACCAGAGGTAACTCACTTACTGCTTTAAAGTCGACTTCATTGGCCTGAGTGAGCATATCTCCTTCACAGCCGATTAAATAAGTATCGGCTTCAGTAAGGTAAACATCGCCTTGTTTAGGTGTCGGGTTAAATCGGTAGAGTATGGCTAAATCGACGCTGCCATCTTCAAGCCATTTTTCTAAATGCACGCCTTGCCCTTCACGCACCGACAGTTTAATTAAGGGATATTTCTCTTGAAGGACTTTATAGAGAGTCGATAACAACGGATGTGCAGTAGACGGCAAACTGGCAATACGAACCGTACCAATCGGAGTATCGGTCGAGTGCAAAATTTCATTATTGAGCTGATCGGTTACGTTCAGCCATGAACGAATTTTAGGAAGTAAATGCTGGCCTAAATCGGTGAGTTCGACGCCGCGTCCGGTTCGGTTAAACAAACGACCGCCACATTGCGCCTCAAGCTCGTTCATTTGCCGACTAATTTGCGGTTGGTTGGTGTTATGCAGCATGGCGACTTTGCTTAAGCTACCAAGTTCCACCGCGTCTAAAAATATTTTCCATAATTCATAATTCATCGATTCTTCCTAAATCGTAAATAGGCAGCATTTTGAGCCATACATTTTCAGTATAACTGAAATTCAAGAATTGGTAATTCCTACATAGCTCACCTATTTCTATACTCCAATCATGTTCTCTACAACACGATTTAAGTCAGATTAAGAACCAGAGAATATTTAATTACACTGTATAGGAAGTACGATTATGAGTTTAGATTTACGTGGATTAACCCCAGCACCTGTGACTCCTTTTACCCGTGACGGACAAGTAGACCATGATGCAATTCAACGTTTAGGTTCATGGTTAGGCAGTATTGATGGTGTGAAAGGCTTGGTTGTTCTTGGGCATGCAGGTGAAGGAACATTCTTGTCGCAAAAAGAACAAATGCAGGTCATCGAAAGCTTTGTTAAATCGGTAGATGACAAAATTCCGGTTATCGCAGGGATTACACTCGAAGGTACTTCGGTTGCAGCAGAAGAAGCAAAACGTGCAGTGAGTGCGGGTGCTTCGGCAGGTTTGATTTACCCTTCACATGGCTGGTTGCGTTTTGGCTATCAAAAAGGCGCACCACAAGACCGCTATAAAGCGATTTATGAAGAAAGTGGTTTGCCATCTATTTTATTCCAATATCCAGATGCAACGAAGGCCACTTACGACCTAGAAACCCTACTCGATATTTCTGCACAGCCAGGTGTGTTTGCCATGAAAAATGGTGTGCGTAACATGCGCCGTTGGGATGTCGAAATTCCGATTATTCGCCGTGAACGCCCAGACTTACAGGTGTTGACGTGCCACGATGAATATTTGCTTCACACCATGTTTGATGTAGACGGCGCATTGGTTGGCTATGGCAACATTGCCCCTGAACTGTTAATTGAAATGATTAAGGCCGGTAAAGCCAAAGATTACGCTAAAGCACGTGCGATTCACGACCAATTATTACCAGTGACTCGCAATGTTTATCACCGCGGTTCACACATGGAAGGCACGGTCGCGCTTAAACATGCACTGGTTGCTCGCGGAATTTTGGACCATGCCACTGTGCGTTCGCCTCTGCTTCCACTGGCTGATGGTGCAGAGCAAGAAATTCATGATGCGATGCGTCAAGCCGGAATTGGCAAGGTCGATTTAACCCAAGCCGTTGCTTAAATTCCATTCGGGCTAGCATATACGCTAGCCTTTTTTTCCTGTACGCTGCCTGAGGCCAAACATCGGGCATGTCTCTTAAAAACAATAATAAAAAGCATGCAAACTGTGGTGAACAGGTAGTGCGAAATAGAACAACAAAACTACGAGGAATGTAGTGATAAGGAGATATAAGATGACAAATCTAGCGGATGTAGAACAAATTAGTCATCATCAAAAAAATGCGGAAATTATTGCAAGACTCGAACGACTCCCCGTCACCGGACGATTGCAATTTATGCGAATTACCATCGGGATCGCGACCTTTTTTGACGCTTATACTGTTCTTGCGATTGCCTTTGCTTTACCCCAACTCATTACCGAATGGCACCTGACGCCTGCCTACGTCGGTGCGATCATTGCTGCGGGCTATGTCGGGCAACTGGTCGGAGCGATCTTTTTTGGTTCACTTGCCGAAAAAGTCGGTCGTTTAAAAGTGCTGTCTTTTACCATTTTACTGTTTGTGGCAATGGACATTTCTTGTTTGTTTGCGTGGAGCGGAATGTCGCTGTTAATTTTCCGTTTCTTACAAGGTGTGGGAACAGGTGGCGAAGTGCCTGTTGCGAGTGCCTATATTAATGAGTTTATTGGTGCAGAAAAGCGTGGTAAGTTTTTCTTGCTCTATGAAGTTTTATTTCCACTTGGTCTTATGTTTGCAGGCATGGCAGCATTTTTCCTGATGCCAATTTACGGCTGGAAAGTCATGTTTATTGTGGGCCTCGTTCCCTCTTTACTGGTCATTCCTTTACGGTTTTTCTTACCTGAGTCACCACGCTGGCTTGCTTCAAAAGGCCGTTTTAAAGAAGCCGATAAAGTCGTCAAAAGCTTTGAAGATGGTGCCATTAAAAGCGGTAAAACTTTGGCTGAACCTGTGGTTAAAGAAATTAACCCGCAAGGCATGGCAAAAACCGACTGGCGCGAGCTGTTCCGTGGCATCTACCGCAAACGTACCTTTACCCTGTGGGGCATGTGGTTTTGTGTGTATATGGTGAACAATGCCATGGTGACTTGGCTGCCATCTCTTTACAAACAACACTTTGGCCTGTCACTGCAAACCAGTTTAGGTTATGGCTGGATTACTTCGGGCGTGGGTGTGATTGCCTCTATTATCTGTGCGTTAATGATTGATAAAGTCGGTCGCCGTCCTTGGTACAGTGCAGCGTTTTTCTTGGCGATTATTCCACTCATGAGCCTCTCGGTTTTAGGCGCAAAATCGGCCATGCAAGTTGTGATTTTAGCAACGCTGAGCTATGCCATTTTGCAGACCATTTCATTCTCTTTATACCTTTACGCTGCAGAACTTTACCCAACTCGCCTACGTGCGATGGGCATTGGTTTTAGTACCGCTTGGTTACGTGCTGGCTCTGCGATTGGACCTGTTATGGTCGGCCTCGTGGTTGGTGGCTATGGCATTCAATATGTGTTTAGTGTGCTTGCCGTTGTGGCGCTCATTGGTGGGCTTGTAACCTTCTTGTTTGCCATTGAAACCAAAGGCCAAGTGCTCGAAAAACTTTCTCCTTAATTCATCCATTTCATCAAAGCTTGCCTAACCCAGCGTTAGGCAAAGGGCTTATTCATGCTTAAAAAAGGAATTTAAAATGAATAAATATTTGCTATGGGGCTGTATTGGTTTAGGCAGTGTAAGCAACGCTTATGCAGAGCTTCCTCAAGAATTTGGCAAGTTAGAATTAAAACTCAACACCCGTTACTGGAATGATGAAGGCACTGCCCACCCCACGCTTGCCAACCCTTCACCTTCGTCGACTAAATATGAACAAAGTGCTTTAGGGCTTGAGTTAAATTATCAGTCACCTTACTTTTGGGACTGGCTTGGAGTAGATGGCTCACTCTATGCAGTCACCAAGTTATTTGACTCTGGCAAACCGAGCCCTCAGCTTTTAGAAGTCGAAAATAACGGCAAGCTCGACCAAAACTTTGCGACTTTAGGTCAGCTCTATATCAAAGCAAAACTCGGCGATAAAGGCGAAATTAAGTTAGGCCGCCAGTTGCACGATTCACTGTTACTTAAAAGCACTAATAACCGCGCGGTGCCCGATACTTTTTCGGGTGCGAGTGGTCAGTTTCAACTCAATGATCAGCTACAAACTTACATGGCTTACTATAACCGCTGGAAACCGCGCACCATGGACTCTTTTGAAAAACTGGTCACTGAAAATGACGAGCGCATTGATTATGTCGGTTTACTCGGTGCCAAGTATCAGTACAAAAACTGGAGCGTGAATGCCGAATATTTAAACAGCAAAGATTATTTAAAAAAGTATGGGGTGATTGCTCAATATAAGTTGCCCTTGCATGGCCTTGTATGGACATTCAACACAGGTGCTTTTTTCTCGCGTGATGATGGTAAGCTTTTTAAATGCGGTGCCGAAACCGAGCTGGACTGTGTCAAAGGCCAAGACATTAACAACCGTGGCAATGGTTATTTTGTCGATGTAAATGTGGCCAAAAATAACCTCGAAGGTGGCATTGCCGTTTCAAAGTTTGATGGTTTTTGGATTGAAGATAACTTTGCCGTGCACTCCCACCGCAACTCGGTTCTGACGCAAGACCACGGCACTAACCCGTTTCCGACCTCTTCGACCATTGGCCCAGACTTTACCAATAACGATGAAACCGCTGTTGCCCTTCGCTTGAAATATAACTGGAAAGACTATGTGAAAGGTTTAAAAACCGAAGCGAAGTATATTTATGGCTTTGGCGCTCACCAAAGTAACATCAGCAGTGATATTGAAGGCAAAGAGCGTTACTTTGACTTAACATTAAGTTATGCCTTGCCGTGGGTGAAAAACTTAGATGTGCGTTATTCATTTTTGCATTATGAGTCAAAGTTTGAAAATACAAACCTAGGTGAAAAAATAAATGGCATGTCTCGAAAAAATTGGGACCAGCACCGTGTATTTATTAATTACCGTTATACATTTTAAGAACAGGCTAAACGTTTAGTTTAGCTTTATTATATTTATTAATTTACGGCTTTAAATATATTAACTTTTGAGTTTAATTAAAATATAAATTTATATTTAAAATTTTTATAATATTTTATTTAAATTGAATTGACCTGTTAAAAACTTATGATTATTATGGTCCCGCTGGCCTACATTGCCAGTCGGTTTTAGCAGACCGTAGATCCATGGCGGGTTATAGTTCCACTATAAGTCGTTAGACCCTTGCGTCCCTTTTCTTTGCGGTAGGACGGGAGGGGGACGCGCTCGCGCGTGCTGGTTCCTTGGATCCCAGTCTGCTAACCCCCTTTCGTTCTACCACCATAATCAATTGACGGTGATTTTTGGTGGTAGGGCTCCATAAATTCTAGGAGTTAACCATGACCTTTTTTAGATTAATCCCCTCTCCCTTATAAACTTTTTATTTATTTAAAATTTGGGTTTTCTATTATCTAAAGTTTTAAATCTATAAATTATTTTTACTTTAAAATTTAAGTCATTTTATTTTATTGCTTTTATAGGCGAGTTAACTATTGCCTTTAAAAATGATTTTAAAACTTAAAATATAGCGGTTTATTTTTTCTCATTGATATATCCCCAATCATTACGAGAATAATATGAAATTTTATAAAACTATTTTGGTTTTAGGCCTCGTTGTCAGCGATTACAGCGTTTCGGGTTGTGACCTTCACACTCAGCAGGATTTTGAAGAAATTTGCCTGTCTGGTGGGCACACCCAAGCCAGTTGCGACTGTATCTATCAACGGCTTGAACAAGTGTATTCGCATAAGCTCATGCAACGTCTAGAACATGTCAGTTTGCAAAGTCCTGCTCTCCCACAGGACTTTGCCCCTACTTTTTTTAATGTGATGCGGCGGTGCGATAAAGAAGACATGGGCTAAACGTTTGGCTTAGCTCCCTTATCTCTGTGTCGCAATGGTGGATGACTTTAAATCAGCGCAAAAAATTAAAGTTCTGTTGTGGCACGGGGCCTGCTTATAAGAGAGTTTGGTTCAATTGTATCTTTCTCCCATTTCGACTACTCGAAATGAACTAGATTCGATCAATTGTGTGTCAGACTATAGAATAAAAAACTCTTCACTTGTGGAAATGAAGAGCTATAACTGAATACATATATAGTATCCAAAATCATCTATGATCTCTTTAAGTGTTTTAATTTAAAAAATTAATTACCCAATAAAAGAGATTTTTTAATTTAGTCCAAAGGCCATTACTAGAGTAATCATATTGATTAATGCCACAATATATACCTTTATCAAGGTCTGCTTCAGCTTCTAATAATGTTATGTGACCTTCTGAAGTCTTATTTACGCAAATTCTTTGTGTATATGATTGGTCTGTTTCAAGAACAACATCATATGGAAAAGGCTCTTTAAATTCAGAAGATTTAATTTTAATACAGTTTTCTTCAATAATAGGCATTTTAAGATTCAAATAAGTTTTTGAATATGAAGAGTGAAAAGCATTAATTCCATCTACTTTACCCATATAAATTAAAGTCTGGTTTCCATATGCTTTATCATAACCCCCTTTTGTAAATACACACACATTATTGTTTTTAATTTTTACATATAATGTTGAACTGGGAGAAGCACTAACAGAACCACTCATAAAAATCAGTAAATACAATAATTTAATGCAAAGTACTTTTAATGTAATCCCCCCACTACTAGGTCTGAGGTTAAGCATCTGCGTAGTTTTATTTACAGCATTATAAATCATGGCATTTTTGAATAAATGTATTAGTGTTCTCACTTTTCTGTTCGGTAAGAACCTTATCTTTATACAAACAAAAACCTATAGTAGTGAATCCAACACTAGTGTTATTTAATCCTTGTTCTCCTAGCAACATATAGTAAGCATGTTTTTCTACAATTTCATTTGATTTATAGTTCTCCAAAATAATCTCTTTCATTTCTTTGTCAATTTCTTGAGAAACAAATAGTCGTTTGTAAGTCATACCATCTGATTCAAAGTTTTCATAGTCATTAATTTCATAATGATATACCAAAACTTTTTTATCTGTCGGGAATGAGAAATAGAGATTTCCTTCATTTTTATAAATAACAATATCGGTTCTTGTTCTGTTATAGCTTGTACAACCCATAACTAGAAAAGGAATAAATAAAATAAGAAACTTATTAAGTGATTTCATATAAAATACTTTGAATTTTAAAGCTCTAAAATAAGCTAACTAACCAATAATTGTGCCACAATATGTACCTTTTTCTAGATCTGCTTTAGCATCTAATAATACAGTTTTTCCTTCGGAATTTTGATTTACACATATTCGTTGATTATACTCTTGATCAGTTTCAAGCCAAATCGAATAGGGCAAATTCTCTTTAAACTCTGATTTATTAATTTTAATACAGTTCTCTTCAATAATAGGCATTTTAAGATTCAAATAAGTCTTTGAATAAGAATCATGAAAAGTATTAATTCCATCCACTTTTCCCATGTAAATCAAAGTTTTGTCATCCGGTGTTTTATCGTAATCTCCTTTTGTAAATACACAGACATCATTGTCTTTAATTTTTACATATAGGGTGGCATATGGAGAGGCGTTAACAGTACTACTAATAAAAAGTAATAAATATAATAGTTTCATTAAAATTTTATCTTGTTAATAATAAATGATTACTATCAGGGTTAAAATTTTATTTATCTTTAGCATGACATTTTTCTATAAAATCTGAATCCTTCTCTCGGCTACTTTGTAATAGCACACTATTTCCTTTTATACAGAAACCTAGAGATTTTAGTCTAGCATTTAAATCATGATCATTTTCTTGAGTCATAACATAAAAATAAGCATGATCTGGTATAATGTTGTATTTTGAAATATTTTCTATTTTTATATGATCAACTTCTTTGTAGTATGAGTTTTCTAATACTTTTCTATACTCTGTTGGTCCATTTGGAGTTGAAAAATTATCTTTTTCAAAATCTTTAATTGCATAATTTTTAACAAAGATTTTATTTGGGAAATTGATAACTAAGCTATCATGTATCAAGCTTATTTTAAATTCTTCATTCTTATTTTTATTGAGCATAAAAATAATTGAAATTAAAAATAATGTTACTAAGACATATCCAACAATTTTTTTCTCTTTCATATCGATCTACTTAATTACTTCTCTTATTTTTTCTTCATAGACTGCTATTGTAGCCTGTAAGTTATTTCTATCTATATTGATTAAGTTTTTTCTACTAATAGCCTGTAAATTATTTGTTTTTAATGCCCAGTAATCTGCAAAAATTTCTGCTTGTGACTCTAGGTTGTAATTTACAAATTTCTTATTACTCTTATATCTGACATAGTCAGCCACAGTGTCGGCATTATGTATATTATATTTATATGGGTCCTTAAAAACTGTACATGCCTGTGCTATTCCCGCACTTATAAGTACTCTATTCTTTCTTTGATGTTGCCAAACATGCCCCATTTCGTGAATAAATAAATGTTTATAGCTTATATCTTCCTTACTATAATCCAATAAAAAATGTTTGGTTGGAATGAAAATATGTCCATTTGGAGTCACAAAAGTATCTTCATTCTGTAAATCAAATGGAAAAAAACTACCTTCTATAATTGTAACTTTAGAATAATCTATTGTATTTTTATAGACTAATTGGCATAACTCAATTTCCCCTGCTGTTAAAGTTCTCGTCCTTAATTTCAATTTGGCCAAGCTATCTTTCTTATTATTAGTAATTATTTTATCTAAATTATTTTCAAGAATACTAAAGCCCATTTTACTCTTCTCCATCTAAATCTGAGAAATATTTAATTTTGTCTTTAAAAAAGATTTCAAATTCAGAAACCTGTGCAGCATTCTGAGTTTCAAATCTTTCTGTTTTGCCATTAGAATCTAAAGTTCCCTCAATGACCTTTTCTCCAACTTTAAGTCTATAGCCTAATCCTGCAAAAAACTCTGAAAAACTGTTATTGATTTCTACTTGAACTTGCTCATCAAATTTTTTATTAATAGATGAATCTTTTTGGTTGTCCTTTCCAGAATAAGGACTACCACTCTCTCCTACAACATGAGACTGTTGTGGTTGAATCGTTGCACCACATGATAATTTATCACCCACATATGCTACTGGTTTACCATCAAAAATCACATGGTCATGACTTTTAATAACTACTGACCAACACCTGCATTTAGGGCACATATGACCATCACCAGCTCTAACAAACAAGTTTCCCATCTGAGAACTTCTCGATTGTGTAGATGGAACAACTCCACCATGATCAGTAATAGCGTTGTGAATCGCAAAACCTTTAGCCATAGCCTACCCCTTAAAAATTAGTCATGACTCAAAAAGTTTTGAGGTAAGGCCTGATCTTTGTAAATTCTAATCGCAATAGTATTATTCGGACTCTCAATAATTTCATCCCCATTTTCTAATCGACTGCCCACTAGAGCTACCGGTGATCCATCAACAATACATGCTGTACCAGCACCAGAGATGATTTTGGAGGTTGTGCCATCTGCATAAATAACTTCATCTCCAACACGGGCAATAGATAATCCTTTAATTTTTGTATTAGTAGAAGATACATTAACTAAACCATCGTTCTGAGTTTTAGCACCATGTACAGCCACGTAGTAAATAATATGAGGTTTATTATCCCAATAGAGTTTTTCAGCATTAGAAATCTTTTGAATATCATTTTTTGAAAGCTTTTCTAATTGTTCAATAGGAAGGTCTTGTAAAAAAATAGGACTTGTCATTATAGTTCCTGCTCTAATTTTCAATACAATAATATCAAAACTTACTTAAACTAAAAAATAAGTTATATGTAACCATATAGGGTTAATATCTTAGAAAGTTATTTAAAATTTCAGAGTAAGTCATCTTTATGTCAATAGAAGATTTCTTTATGAAAGACTCCTCTTTTAAGAGATATCTTTTAATTAGTTTAGCCTATTCATGAGAATAATGGACCATATCTAATTAATGAGAATATGTATAAGAAAGTATTTGGTCGTCCTTATGATAGTGCTACCGTATCGCAGTTTATACGACAATATCAATATACACCGCCGCTCAGTAGTTTCTAGTCACGAGTAATAATATGAAGAAAACGATATTAATATTTTTAGCACCGCTTCTTTTGGTTGGCTTCAATGGATGTAAAGCATCTGAAAAAGAGGATGTAGATACATTTATTCAAAAGGACTTCAAGAATTACGTTACTGATAATAGAAAATTGATTTTGGAAGCCAATAAAGACGTAAAACAAGAACCAGCTCTAAAAGAGATCATTTTCAAAAATACTTTTGTAAAAGTAAGAACTGCACAAAGTCTACTGAATGATGAGTATGGTAATTGGTTAACTGGCTTAGATAAAAATAAGTTTGACTATACCGATCTCAACGATGTCTGTTGGCTGACCGTCTACATGCAAAACTATGTAAATAATATGGATGAGCAATATAAAGCCAATATCACCGAAGACACCAAGAAAAGTGTTAAGCAACTATACGAAGCAAGAAATGAAATTATCAAGCTAAGAGATAGCAAAGAAAAATCTCTAGCAACTTTTCAACAAGTTTGTAAATAGTTGAAAATATTAATTAAATATTACTATATAAAGCTCCAATTAAAAGGAGCTTTATATAGCTAATTTTATAAATTAGTTATAGTTAAATCTATTTATTCCCTGCCTGAATAAGAAATGGTTAATTAATTGTGAAATCTAAACTTTGTATTATTTTATTGTCTCTTTTAACAGTAGCATGTAGCCAAGTCCGCCCTCAAAAACATGGAATTACTGAGGCTGATATAACCCAAGCATATGAAGCATCACTCTATGCCCAGTTTAATCAGCTTTATTACACAAAGTTTCTGTATAAAGCAGCATACAATGAAGCTAACAAGGTAACTGAAACTAATGATCAGTTGCTAAGTTATGCCACCTTTTTAATGTATACAATTAATACAACTTATGACTCTTTAAACATAAAGCTTAATGATGATCTAGATTTAATGGCTTCTGGCAAAAAAAGTAAGATGTCAATTGATGCTTTAGATTCATTATGTGTAAGTAATAAATACATTGAAAAATATATAAAACTTAAAGGAAAAAGCGGAAGTGAGATATCAGCTAAAGCGAAAGAACTTTCAAAAGAGGCTTTGGTACTTCAACCGAAAATTGAAAAAATCATTATGAAAACTGATTCACCGTTAAATGATATTGAATGTAAAAAATTAATCTAAGCGAGAAAAGGCCCTGAATGTTGAAGGCTTTTTCTAAAGTGAGTTAACGTAAATTACCCCAACTGATTCAAATAATAAAAACAACTCAGAGAATTCCTCGGAGATCCACACAATGTTAGTAAGCAGAACTTATGTTAAATTTATCTGTGCTCTTCTGTTTATGCTTTTTATGAATGGTTGTGCAAATTCCCAGATAAATAGCGATAGAGAAGCTTTAATTAATGCAGGGCGTGCCGCAGTCAGTATAATAACTACAAATTACCGAGTTTCTAAATACGCTCTTCAAGAAAGAAATAGGGATGTTACTTTTGTTAAATAGTTATGTCTTTTTTGCCTATCAAATCTGCTATTCGTTTTACAAATATATCTTCACTTTCAATTAGATCATCCATTGTTTGGGTCTCATGAACATAAATTCCATCTATTATAAATAACACATCATTATTATTGTTACCGTATAAAGTTTCAGAGTAAGACTTCTCAACGTCTAATTGTTTTGATAATGGATAGATCAAACCACTTGCTATTAAGTTATTTTGGTAATAACCCGAGTAAGAATGTATTTGGTGTAAATCTGACCTATCAATGTCATTATTTTGCATTTCCATTTTCTTAAATTTTGCGTCAAAAACAATAATTTTGCCTGTTTCCTTATGTTTCATTATTAAGTCTGGAAATATTGATCTACGATAAAATTGCTGTTTGTAAATTGGAATATCAACTTGTCCACTTACCGACCATTCAGGAAAGTTTCTACTCAAAAGTTTTTCAAGATAAATTTCATATAATTCTGCAATATCAAACAAATAACCTATTGTCTCTAAACTTTTCTTATCATTATCGGGTATTAGGTCTTTGTTCAATAAAATTATTTCTGCATACTCCAAAACTTTTTTGAAACCACGATACATTGGATTGTTTATAGTTTGGTATGTTTTGGCTCTTTGTATTGTTTCGTAACTCGCAAAACGACCAGAATATTGTTGTTTTAAAAATTGACTTAAACCAAGCAAACGGCTGTGAATTTCTTTGCCGAAAACACTTTCTAATTTCTTTAATGCCAAATATAAAACATCAATGATTTCTTGAATATACATTCGTTCCCTGAAAGTTGTTGTTAGTTTTCCTTGAAATAGAATATCTCTTTTTAAGTAATCATTAAAATTTATACTTCCTCTTACTTTTTGACTTCGCTCTTGCTGTTTTTGATATTGTTGTGGCAAACCTAAAACCACCGCTTTTTCTAATGACTGAATAAATAAATGAGCAATAATAAACAAGAACTGATTTTCGGTTTCATCTGTCTTTGCTTGTATTGGCTCATTGTCAACGTAAATATCATTTACGAAGTTAAGCATACGTTTTAGAAAAGTGTCGCCATATTTTGTTGTAATATTAATTTTACAACCTTTGTAAAAAAGCACTCCAGCATATACACCAGTTTGAATAAAGTATTTTTTTTCTTTTTCTTTTTCTTTTGAATATAATTTTAAAATTAGACGTTCTTCATCTTGCTCAAAAATACGTTTGCTTTTGAAATGAAATACTTTGATCTGTTTTAGTTGTTCTGCACCAAGTTTTAATTCATAAACAGACGAAAATATTTCTTGCAAGTTTTTTACGCTTGACTGTTTTACTCCGAAAGCTTTACCTAAGTTTGAAATTGGGGCTTCTTCGTAAAAATTATGATTGACTGGAATACTAATTTTCATTTTATTGTTTCTTTGAACTTATTCAACGCTTCATCTAACCTACTTTCCAATTCGCTTTCCACAAATACGGCTCTTAGATATTCTTTCAATGTTGGTCGCAAATACAAGTTAAATAAAATTTCAATATTGTTATTTGTAATATCTTTACGCTTAGCAATATCGCTAATCTTCATAAAAAATGAATGACCAAATTCATATGATTTTCCCAAACCTAAGTCTTTAGAAATATAGTCATTCAATTTTTCGCAGGCTTTGACATACAGTCCAATATTATTGAACTGATCTTTTCCTTTGAAACGTGTCTCCTCTTCAATTACTTCGTAATCACAATCTTTTCTTATCCATTTAAAACGTCTACGGAGTGCTAAATCAAAAGCATCAATACTTTTATCCACATCATTCATCATTCCAATAAAAAATACATTCTTAGGAACTCCGAACTTCACTTCATTGTTGTGAATTTCATAAGCTAAATCTTTAAATTTATTGTCCTCTTTGATCAAATCTTCAATTAGCGCAGAATATTGTGTTCGAATCAGGTTTTTATTTTCAGTATCTTGTCGGTAATCTTTTTCCAATAGCGATAAAGTTTCGCCAAAAACCATTGAAAGATTTGCTCGGTTTATTTCGTCCACGACGAAATAAAAATCCTTTTCAGGGTGTTTTTTCGCTTTGATACAAAAGTTTTTAAAAATACCATTTACTAACTCAAAGCGAATATTTCCATCTTTTGAAACGCCTTTTGGTTTAATACCTTCAATAAAATCTTCGTAAGTAAATGATGGATGGAATTGTAAAACCTCATATCTTGAAGTATCACCTTGACAAACAAAATCTAAACTACTTTTTACAGAAAATGTTTTACCTGTTCCTGGCGGCCCATAAAGAATAACATTAGGATTGTTTGTGTCTGCAATCGATTTGGAATTTACAAAACGCCATAAGAAACGTGAAAGCAAAACAAGTTCGTTTTTGTCTTGTTCATTTACGTCTAAAAGTTTCTTTGCTACAAGACAAACTTGATAGTTTTTTCTAAAGATTTCTTCAGCATCACTATCAATAAACTCGTTATATAGTTCTTCTAACCATTGTGTAGAGTAGATATAGAGAAAGTCCGATAAATTATCCAATACAGCTAGTTTCATTAAAACTTGCTTGGCACTGTAATTTGAATTTTCAATCAAATATATTTTTTCTAACGGATCAGTTTTTGAGACAATACTTTTCAGTAAACCTTTTATTTTTTCATTAAAATAAAGTTCCGCGTCTTGTCGAGTAGCATTTGACTTGTTTACACTTTTGATATGATAAGTAGAATTGTCATCATTCAATTTCACTTCAAAATTGAATGCTGTACCAGGCTTTGAAGAACCTAAAACAATTCTCGTGGTTCGTTCTAAAAAGTTACATAAATATCCGCCGGGCATTATTGCTGTGGAACTTCCTAAAATGTTTGTGTAGTCATCCAAACTCAATGTGTCATTTAAAATTTTATGCTTATATAATTTCCATTCAGAAATTAATTTCTCAACTTCGTCCTTATTAAATTTTTTTTCTTCCTCTTTTGTTTCATTTTTAAATTTGTTCCAAAGTACTTTGATGTGAGTTTGTCGCTCTTCTGACAGTTTTATATTTTCCATTAGTCTCTTATAAGTCCTTAACTTATACCACTTTACAATAAAATTATTTGTAGCATTAGACCCGTTACAACAGGTTAAAGTGCCTGGCGCTTGTATATGACTTTTACCATAAGCTGTTAAAATCTGATAAAGAAGATTTTTCTCATCTTCTTCGTAAAAACCAAGAATTTCAATTTGTCTTCTAAGTTTGAACCAATCAAATTCATCGTCTGTATTGTGCTCTATATAAGCATCACCCTTTACTTTTACTAATGCTACTGGCGTACTTCCATCACGAACCATCACAACATCGTCAATTTTCATATCATTTTTGAAAAGCTTAGGATCAATTACTGAATTTCCTTTTTTGTCTTCCCAATATTCACCCATACCTATAACTTGTTTTTTCATAAGTATAGCTTTTAGCGTATCAACGTCTAATCTTGAGTCTGGGTGTAGTTGTATGTGCCAATAGTTCATTTAATATCAATATGTGTTGTCGTATTTTAGAAAAGGAAAAAGGCCGATTTTAACAATAGCTCTATCATCTGTATTTCTTACAGCTTGTGGCATGGTAATGGCAATTGAACTCATCCAAAATCTCTAAAGGAATTTACTCATTAAAAAATTAAAGCTCTAGATTTCCCCCCCAATTTAACTCATCATCTTTTCAGACAACAACTACTTTATTTATAAGAATATTCAAAACAGAAAATTATTTTCATACCATATATTTAGACGAGGTTAGAATAACAAAAGTATGAAACCAGAAGATAAAACTCGAATCATTATTGATCAATAAAACCCCATAATACTTTTTTTAATAAATAAAAGATCAGACTAGAAAGTAAAAATTAAAGCAAACTAGAAGTTGTCAAAAACCTGTCAATAAAAAAGCCACTTACATTAAGTGGCTGATTTATTTAAAGTATTTTGGTGGAGATGGCGGGAGTTGAACCCGCGTCCGCCAGCACTACGCTCGAGAATACTACATGCTTAGATATCGTCTATTGTTTTAACACCAAGTGACCCGACGAACAGGGTACAAGGTGCGATCCTCTAAGTTTGGTATAAAGCCCCGAGGCTTGACTCTATACGGACTTGTGTGCGTGCGCTTCAGTCGGGTTCCCAGACCACAAGTATTCTAGGAAGCGGACAAGCGGCCCTTAGGCAGCTAGAGCGTAAGTTTCGTCGTTTGCGACTATTTAAATGCAAATTTTATTTACGAGAGAAAATGCGCTCTCGGCATGCATCTATGAGTTTCATCACCGGCGTCGAAGCCAATAACATCCCCATGAATGTCTGCACATCATAGCATAACTAAAATAAAATGCTGTGCAATTTATCAACAGTCTGCTACTGATGAACATATTTACATAATGGAGAGCCTTTTGTTTTTTTCAAGGGCCATATAAAAAAGCTACCAAAAATGACAGCTTTTTTAAAGTTGGGTCTATAAAGCACCATTGCCTAACACGATCCCTTCACGGCGTGGGTCTACCCCACCTGCGTATTTACTTTGATTATTTATATTTACTTTCATAATCGTTGAAATACCACTGGTTTGCGCAGTGTTCGATATGCCATGCCCTTTTGCTTTTAAGCCTTCAATCAGGTCAACTAAGGAAAGCTGAACGTTTGAGCTATCCACATTGGTGTTTTTGCTATTGGTCGCGCCAAAGTTAACAAGTGAAGTGGCCTGCTGTGCATTTAAGTTCCAGTCCAATGCACCCACCAAAGTCTTAACCACATATTGAATGATCGTACCACCGCCTGGTGAACCTGTTGCCATATAAAACTCATCTGGCGTGGTGCCTTTAAATACTAAGGTTGGTGCCATAGTACTACGTGGGCGTTTGCCGCCTTCTACACGGTTGGCAACTGGTGCCCCAGTGCTGTCATAAGGGTTTGCGCTAAAGTCAGTTAATTGGTTCGACAGCAAGAACCCATCCACCATGTGGAATGAACCCATGCTCGATTCAACAGTCGATGTCATTGAAACCACATTGCCATAGGCATCTACTATCGTGAACTGAGTCGTGCCATGTTCAACTGTGGTATCTACACCTGCCGCTGTATTGAAATTACCTGCTGGTGCTACGCCCATACTTTGGTTCGGGTTAATCAGTGCCGCACGTTGTTTTAAGTAATTTTTATCAATAAAACTTGGAATACCCTGTGCCGGCAAACGAACAAAGTCGGTATCTGCGACATATTTATCACGGTCAGCATAGGCCAAACGCTCTGCCTCAGACACTAAATGCACGCCCATGACATCGGGCACACCGCCTTCATTTTCAGGGTTTTTAGGTGGATAAAGTGACATATCAAAGTTTTCTAAAATACCCAGTGTCTGTGCAACTGCAATCCCTCCCGAAGATGGAGGTGGCATGGTACATACATAGTAACGGTCACGGTACGTTGTACAAATCGGGTCGCGTTTTTTCACCTGATAGTTCGATAAATCCTGCAAGGTCATCAAACTTGGGGTAATTGGAGTTTTTGCTGGGTCTTCTCCTTCAGTTCGGCTAGCTTCACTAACAATCGCTTGAGCAATCCGACCAGTATGCAATGCATTTGCACCCTCGGAGACTATTGCTTTAAGTGTATCTGCATATTCTTTATTGGTCATGGTCTCGCCGACTTTGCGTGGTGAACCATCTGAATGAAAATAGATTCTCATTGCATCTGCATCGAGCGCTAAGCTGTTTGCATTACTTGCAATTGCATCTGCCAAACGCCCCGGTATGCGGAAACCGTTGTCAGCCAAACTAATCGCTTCACCAAAAAGCTGTTTCCATTCAAGCTTGCCATGCTCTTTTTGTGCTTGTTCAAGCAAACGCATCACACCCGGCACACCAATCGAGCGACCACTACGGCGTGCACTTGGTACAGGTGCAGGTGAATTTGGGTCATATATATTTTGGCGAATTAAATAAAATTCGTTGGCTGCTGCCGGTGCGGTTTCACGGCCATCATAAGCTGTAACTTTTTTGGTTTTGGCATCGTAATACATCATAAAACCACTACCGGCAATGGTGCTCGATTGAGGTTCGACCAAACCAAGCACGGCTTGTACCGCTACGGCTGCATCGACTGCACTACCGCCTGCTTTTAACACATCACAACCCGCTTTAACAGCAAGTGGCGTATTTGCCACCACCATATATTTATCTGCGTATTTAACCGTGTTACCGAGTCTATAACCCGATGCACCCTCTGGCGCGGCGGGGTCACCATTTTGGTTTGAACCGACCACCACGCTTGAACCGTCTTGTGCCAGTTTGCTACAACTGGTCGGGTCATTATCTACAATTAAATTGGGCGGGGTTGTATTTGAATCATCCTTGGGCTGATCTGACGAGGAGTCATCTCCACATCCTTGTAATAAACCGACTGCTAATAAACTACTGAACAAAAATGAATATCTTTTATTCACGTGATAACTCCAATATATACGCCTGCCTATCCATGCAATTGCCATGCAAGCTTCTTTGTTTTCAGGTCTTCAGTTTTTTAATCTTTGATAAAAATAAAGTTTTAATAATATTAAATGATTGAGGGTATTTATTTTGTGCTCTGTGTGATGTCTCCTTGTTTGTTATCACACTCTTTTATAACTGATTTGCCCCATTCTGGCATGCTTTATTTCTTTCAATACAGGCTAAATCTGCTATTTATAAACTCACTCATTTTGTAGTTGGCCTAAAAAAAGCACCTCCGAAGAGATGCTTTTTTGCGTTTAGTGAGAAGGCATACCGCTAACCTGTTTGGGTTTTGGACACAGCCAAATGACCAGCCCTGCAAAGACAAACACCATCGCAAATAGCAAAAATACATGGTTTGCCGACATGGTAATGGCTTCTTTATCGACAAGGTTTGAAATAATTCCTAAGGTCGAGTCAGCCGAAAAACCATTTTGCATAAGATTATTTTGAACTTCGGCAGTATTTAGGTTTGACACCATTTCACTGCGTGCAACTTTGGCGTGGTCGTCCCACACGGTGACTGCAATTGAAGCGCCAATCGCCCCTGCCATGGTTCTTAAGAAGTTCATGAGGCCCGCAGCAGATGCAATTTCTTGCTGGAGTACTGAACCAAGCGCAATGTTCGACAGTGGAATAAAGAAGAACGGTACAGCAAAACCTTGCAGGATTTGTGGCCAAGCCAATGCCATAAAGTCGGCGTCTGTGGTCCAGAATGCCCGCATTAAGGTCACACCACCCAGCAAAATTAAACCGAAACTCGCTAGTGCTCGTGGGTCATGTTTGGTTGAAAGCTTTGCCACAATCGGTGACATGGTCAAACTACCAAAGCCCATGGTTGCGGTTAAATAGCCGGCCCACGTGGCGGTATAGGAAAGGTTCATTTGCAGCCACTGCGGAATCAGTACAATACTGCCAAAGAATGCTCCAAAGCCAAGCGACAAGGCCAGTACCGAAATAGCAAAGCCCCTATGCCTAAAGACTTTCACGTCTACGACGGGGTGTTTATCGGTGAGTTCCCATATGAGGAATACCACAAAGCCTATGGCGGCAGTTAAAGCTAAAACGATAATGCTGGTGCTGTTAAACCAGTCGCGTTCGTGCCCCAAATCGAGCATGAGCTGTAGCGCACCAATCCAGAGAATTAACAAACCTAAACCGACCGTGTCGATTCTTAAAGAAATGGTTTCTGTTTCAGCCACTCTTAACAAGCGCATTGCCGCTAAAACACAAATAATCCCAACCGGTAAGTTAATAAAGAAGATCCAGTGCCAAGACAGGTTATCACTAATCAGACCACCCAAAATTGGTCCTAAAATTGGCCCAACGACGGTAGTCATTGCCCATAAGCCCATCGCCTGTGCATGCTTTTCTTGAGGGAAAATACGCATGAGCAATGTTTGACTGAGTGGCATGAGGGGGCCACCGCATAGACCTTGCCCAATACGGAAAAACACCAGCATCCCTAATGAGTTTGCTAGACCACACAAGAAAGAAAAAATGGTAAAGCCAATCAGACCAAAAATAAAAACCCGAACGGTTCCAAAGCGACCTGCAAGCCAACCTGTTAAAGGTACACAAATCGCTTCTGCAACGGCGTACGACGTAACAACCCATGTGCCTTGTGTACTTGAGACAGCAAGGTTACCGGTAATATGCGGTACAGATACGTTGGCAATGGTCGTATCGAGCACGACCATAAAGTTCGACAAGGCAATAACAAACGCTGCCAGTATTAAACGGCCACCGCTTAGTTCGGCAAAAGGTGTTTGCGTTTTCATAAGCGTTTACTTCGCAGATAAGTCGACTTTTGCTTCCATCGACAAGCCAACACGCAGTGGGTGTTCAGCAAGTTCTTTCGGGTCAAGTGCAATACGAACTGGTAAGCGTTGAACCACTTTAATCCAGTTACCTGTTGCGTTTTGAGCCGGAATTAAGGCAAAGGCAGAGCCTGTACCACCAGAGAAGCCCATCACTTTGCCGTGATATTCAACGTCATCGCCATATAAATCTGAAGTTAGCGTGACCGCCTGACCTGGACGGACTTTTTTCAACTGACTTTCTTTGAAGTTCGCATCTACATATAAATCGTTAAGCGGCACAATCATCATCATGCTGGTGCCCGGTGCAACGCGTTGACCGACTTGAATATTACGACGCGTAACCACACCATCGACTGGCGCACGAATCACGGTACGTTCCAAATCAAGCTGAGCTTGTTCAACATGTGCTTGTGCAACTTGTACATCAGGTGTCGAAGTTTCGCTTACACCCTGAATTAACGCTTCATTTGCAGCTAAAGTACTTTCGGCAGCTTTACGGCTCGAAGAGGCTTGCGCTAAACCAGCTTTAGCAAGCTCTAGCCCTGCTTTGGCTGTTTCAACTGCACTTTGTGCTTTAGTGAGCTCTTCTTTAGACACTGCACCAGAGGCAGCAAGCTGTGCACGGCGGTTTAACTCTAAAGCAGCTTTATCATAGTCTGCTTGTGCTTGAGCAACCTGTGCTTTGGCACTGTTAATTTCGTCAGCACGCACCACAACTTGAGAGTTTAAAGAACTACTGTTTGCCGCAGTTTGTTTGTATTGGCGTTTTGCTTTGGCAAGTTCTGCCTCAGCTTGGGCCAATGCAATTTTGGCATCACGGTCATCAATACGAACCAGCACGTCACCACGATGTACAGTTTGGGTATCTTTTACGACAACCTGAGCGACCTGTCCGCTCACCATTGAAGTAATTTGTGCGGTTTCTGCACCGACATAGGCATTATCCGTACTCACGGAATTATTTAAAAATAATGCCCAGATTGCATACAAAATAGCGGCGATCAATAAAATCAGCGCAAAAAAACCAAGAAATTTTTTGCGCTTGTTTTGATTGTTTTCATCCGAGGCAGATGTTGTTGGCACTGTTTCTTGTACATTGCTTTGTGCATCAGTCATGGTATGTTCCTAAAGATGAGTTGGCTTTGCCATCAATCTCGCACTACACCTTGTTATAGAGTTTTTATTTTTCTATAAACAAGACATACCGCATTGTCAAAGGAGCTAATTTTAACGCTAAAACCTCATAATATGAGAATAAAATTTTATAACTCATGCGTTCGTTCTAATTAAATTAATGTTTATCTCAAAGATTTTGTAAAAATTTCTGCTTTTCAAACACTAAAAAAAGCGCACTTGGCGCTTTTAAATGATTCAATTCATTGCTTAATAGGCATATGAAGCAATACCCGCAGCAATGGCTTTATCTTCATCATTGACCATGGTCATACGCATGGTGCAGCCCTTACGACCTAAACGTAGTACTTCGGCACGGGCAATAAAATATTTACCACGCCCCGGTGCTAAATAATCTACACGCATGTCGACTGTTGCCAAACGCGATACTTGTTTAATGGTTTCAGTTAAAGTCTCGGGAGTTGAACGACGATAGAGATGTTCCATTGCCACAATTCCGCCAATACTATCGAGCAAAGTTGCAGCAACGCCACCATGCAAAATCTGAAATGCCAAATTGCCAATCAGGTTGGGTTGCATCTCGATATAGCCTTCAATGTGCCCGTCCACCACACGCATAATCATTCCACTATGCTTAAAAAAAGGAGAGCTATTAAACGCCTTACATAATTGGTTGAGAACCACAGTTAGGTCAGTTTTTGCACCTAAATGGATGTTCCCAGTCCAATTTTTCTTTTCTTCACTCATATGTTGCCTAAATTTAAAAGCATGATAAACACCCATAATTTTGTACAAATCCAGCATTATGGGGCTACAATACAGCAGTCGGTTGACAGTAATGGAATATCCGCCAACCTATCCTAGTGTAATACCGAACATCGAGATTGTTATGACTTATACGTTCAATCGTCCTGCATTTCCAGCCACTCGCATGCGCCGTATCCGTAAAAATGACCAGTTGCGTGCGATGGTCAGCGAAACACAGCTCACTACCAATCACTTGATTTATCCAGTATTTGTATTACCGGGACAAAATCAGACCCAAGATATTCCAAGTATGCCAAACATTCAGCGTTTGTCGGCAGATTTGTTACTGAAAAAAGCTGAAAGACTTCTGGAATTGGGCGTATCAAAACTGGCTCTTTTTCCAGTTACCCCGCAAGAAGATAAAAGCCTCACCGCAGAAGCTGCATGGCGTGAAGATGGTTTAGTACAAACCACATGTCGTCTGCTTAAAAAAGAATTACCAGAAATGGTGTTAATTACCGATGGTGCCCTCGACCCATACACCACGCATGGTCAAGACGGCATTATTGATGAAACTGGCTATGTGCTCAATGACGAGACTGTAGAATGCTTGATTAAACAAGCCTTAAGTCACGCAGAAGCAGGTGCCGAAGTGATTGCACCAAGTGACATGATGGATGGCCGTATTGGTGCAATTCGTCAGGCTTTAGAAGCCAATGGTCACATCTATACCAACATCATGGCCTACTCTGCGAAATATGCATCTAGCTTTTATGGTCCGTTCCGTGATGCTGTTGGCTCTGCATCCAACCTAAAAGGTGGTAATAAATATAACTACCAGATGGACTTTGCCAACCGTGCCGAAGCATTACATGAAATCGCGCTTGATATTCAAGAAGGCGCCGACATGGTGATTGTAAAACCGGGCATGCCTTATCTGGATGTGGTACGTGAAGTGAAAGATACCTTTGGTGTTCCTACATTCATTTATCAAGTGAGTGGCGAATATGCAATGTTAGCGGGTGCAATTCAAAATGGCTGGTTATCAGACTCAGTAATTTTAGAATCACTCATGTGCTGCCGCCGCGCTGGTGCAGACGGAATCTGGACTTACTTTGCAGAAACCGCTGCTGAAAAACTCAAGGAAATGAACTAAGTTCGCAGAGAAAGGATAACACTGCATGCATATTGCAATCATTGGCGCGGGCATAAGTGGATTAATGTCTGCGCTGGAGTTGGTTGAACAAGGCTGTAAAGTCAGCATTTTTGATCAACAACAAGCGGGACAAGCAGCCTCTTGGGCTGGTGGAGGTATTCTCTCTCCGATGTACCCGTGGCGCTATGTGCATGCAGTGAACCAACTCGCTCAATTTGGCAAAGCCTCTTATCAAGCATGGAATCAAAAGCTCTACCCTGTTACAGGGATTGATTTTGAAATACATGACACAGGCATGCTAATTTTTGATGAAGAAGATTTTGATGTTGGACTTTCCTACGCCGAGCAGCATCAAGAACCCATGCAGCGCTGTGAATATTTACAGCGAGATGCGCTAGAACAAGTCAACCCACATATTTCCGATCAGTTTCAAGAAGCCATTTATTTCCCTGAACTGTCGAATATCCGCAACCCGCGCGTATTACAGTCCCTCATTAGCTATTTAAAACAACATCCAAATGTTGAGTTTTTTGAGCACTCTGCTGTCAAAAAACTAATTCAACATGGCGATGTTATACAGGCGCTCCAAACCGAAGATGGACGTAAACATACAGCAGACCATTTTGTAATAACTTCGGGAGCTTGGAGCCATTACTGGAACTCACAATTACAACTCGAAATTCCAGTCGAACCTGTTCAAGGTCAAATGCTGTTATTTAAAACCCCTGCTCACTGGCTACCGACCATGTGCATGAATCGAGTGATGTATCTGATTCCTCGTATGGACGGTCATATTGTGTGTGGGTCAAGCATGGCACATCGTGGTTTTGACACTTCGACTGACGAAACCACCCAACACAATATTTTAGAAGCGTGTTTAGAAATGGTGCCTGAACTGGCCAATTTCCCGATTGTACATCGCTGGGCAGGACTCAGACCAAGTTCACCAAATGGCGTTCCGTACATTGGCAAAATGCCTGAAATGGACAACCTCTGGGCAAACTTTGGTCATTTTAGAAATGGGTTATGTATGGGCGTAGGCTCTGCACAATTGCTCCGTCAGCTTATGCTGGGTCAACCGACATTAGTTGATGCCAAAGCATATTCGCCAGAGCGTTTGCAAAATAAAATCTTAGCCTGAGGCGAGTATATTTTCTAAAGCCATTTTTAATTGCGGATAAGTAAACTCAAATCCTTCAGTTTGTAAGGCTGCGGGTTTAACGTATTGCCCATTCAAAATCAATTGCGACTGTTCCCCTAACAAACAACGGAAAACCGTGCTCGGTGCTGACAACAGTGGTTTCTTATCGAGTACTGCAGCAGCTTGTTCAACAAATACCTTTTGGGTCACATTTTCTGGCGCCACCACATTATGAATTTGAGCTGATTGAGGATGTTGAAATATAAACTCAATTGCGTTTAATACGTCTTCAATATGTACCCAAACCACAGGCTGACGACCGTGACCAATTTGCCCCACTAAATTGAGTCGAATAGGAAGCAACATTTTAGGCAAGATACCACCGCCCTGCCCAAACACTACACCTAAACGAATAATTTTGGTATTTTGCTGAGAATCTACTAACGCTGCTCGCTCCCACTCCTGGCAAAGCTCGGACATAAAAATAGGCTGTGGCGGGCTTTGTTCTGTGCACACTTCTGTCCACTTTTCTTGATCATCTATTCCGTAATAACCAATTGCAGAGCCAGAGACAATTACTTCCGGAAAAATTTCAGTCTGCTTGAGCCACGCATACAATTTTCGGGTCGTATTTACACGGCTTTCAATGAGCTGTTTTTTACGTGACTCGGTCCAGCGTTTCTCGCCAATATTTGCACCCGCCAAATTCACCACATAATCAATTTGATGTGTCGAAATATCTTCAAACTTTTGCACCCATTGCAAGGCAGGATGATCAGATGCCTTTCCAACCTGCCGTGTCACAGCAATCACGCTATAATTTTTTTGTAGCAAGAACTTAATTAAATGCGTTCCGATAAAACCACTTGCACCTGTAATTAATACATTCTTATTCATATTTCCTCCTAAGCTGAGGATTCAAGTTTTATTTAATTGTATAAGACTCATTTATATTTAATCGTATGAGTTTTCGTAGTGATCTATTGCACATTAAACATTTTGTCAGCCATTCGCTGTGCTTGTTTGCCATAAAACCAATAGGTAATTAAATAAAGTGGAATAGCTAACATTAAAAGCATAATCACCATAATGCTTAAGAACTGAGGTTGTTTGAGGTAAAGCATAAAGTTTTGCAAAATTTCAGGGTCTTTTCTAGCAAATAAAAACAGGCCAAATAAAACACCACATAAGTTGTAGCCCCAAAAAATCAAGGTAAAACCTAAAGTAAATTTCTTTTTTTCTGGTACAGTCGGGGCACGGCGTTCTTTCTTTAAGAATTTAAATAAGACAAAAATCATTGCGCCTAAATATGGAACGGCTGTTAAAATACCGCCTACACTCGCTGGTAATAGTGCTGCAACCACACCTACAATTAAGGTGAGCACGATGCATAAACCAAAAAACCAGAGAAAGTAAGAACGTAATTTGGTCATATTTTTGCCTAATTTATGGGTTCAAAAAATAATTATAAATTTTTTTCGATTTTTTTTCATTTTTCTGTCAACCAATCCTGATCTCTTGACGTTATATAGGGTAACAAGGTCGCAGCAACCGAATACTTCCTTTGCACGGCATCCGCAAAATTGTTTCGGTGACCTTTCATTACGACTCTTTCCTTCCTTCGGATTAGGTTTTGTTAGCAGCCGAAACCCTTGATGAAGTTTTTGACCGACGATTCTCTCATCACTCGAATCGTCGGTTTTTATTTTCTAGCACTTTCATTTATTTTACGCTCACCATACACAATAGTGCTTTCGTGGCGATAAAGGCTATGCGTATACTTTTTGCACCATAAAAATATGATTTAAATAATATGAACACTATTGCCTATTTTGAAATCCAGTCTTCAAACCCTGCCCGCGATGCGCAGTTTTATCAAGCTGTGTTTGGTTGGCAATTTAAACTCGATGAAACCTTACCGATTGAATATTATCGCATAGAGACATCTTCAATTATGGGTGGACTATTAAAACGCCCCGCTCAAACACCGCCAATGGAATATGGCACCAATGCATTTACCTGCTCGGTTCAGGTCGAAAACTTCGATGAAGTGGCTGCAAAAATTTTAGCGCAAGGTGGCATTGTTGCGATGGATAAATTCGCTATTCCGGGCCGCGCTTGGCATGGTTACTTTGTCGATTTAGACCACAACGTTTTTGGTATTTTTCAAGTCGATGAAAACGCAGCTTAAAGATTTTATTTATTTTTAATGTATAGCCACCGCCTTTTTATTGGTGGCTATTTCATATTATTTATTCGGCAAAGCTAAAACTTGCTTCACATGTAATTGGGAAATTCATCGAATTGGCAATCATACATTCGTGATGTGCTTCTTCATGCAGTTTTGCTGCAAGCGCTTGGTCAGCACCTTTTTCTAACACAACCTCTGGCCTTAAAATAATTTGGGTAAAGTGACCACGTTTAACTGGATCTGCATCTTCCATAAAGCCAAGTGCATGGTCGACATAACTCAGCACATGAATATGGTTGACTGCACATAGGTGCAAATACCAAAGCTTATGACAAGCTGAAGCTGACGCGACCAATAAATCTTCAGGGTTCCATCTGGTCACATCACCCAAATAGGCAGGGTCTGATGAACCTTGAATGGTAGTCTTTTGCGGATGTTGAATACTAAAGTCTCTTTTATATGAACGATAAGATGAAGTGCCTGTGCCTGTATTGCCTTCCCACTGTATTTTTACTTCGTATTCGTGAATGGTCATTTTGTTCTCAAAGTTCATGGTTTGCCCTGATAGTAACAAAGCAGCGTTTAAAGTGAAAAATTTAATTCAAGTTTTACTATGGGCTTAAATAACGAGCACTTTAAAATGTCTTGATAAAATCTCCTGCCAATTTATGCTAACGTATCTGTGTTTATTTTGGCTTGATGTCTGTTTCTATGTCCGTACATTTTCTACATACTTCTGACTGGCATTTGGGACAGTTTTTTTATAATCATTCACGCCACTACGAACACCAACAATTTTTAAGCTGGTTACTCACTCAAATTCAAGAAAAACAACCGCATGCCCTACTCATTGCTGGCGATATTTTTGATGTCATTAACCCAGGTTCACAAGCACAAAAGCAACTCTACCAATTTTTAGCAGATGCACATCGTATTGCACCGCACATGCAAACGCTCATGATTGCGGGTAACCACGACTCAGGCTACCGTATTGAACAGGTCGAACCACTCTTAGAAAAATACAATGCAAAAACCGTGGGCGTGGTTCGCTGGAATGAAGATAAAACTCTAGATCTCGATCGACTACTTTTACCTATTTATAATCAAAATCAGGATATTGTGGCGTGGTGCCTTGCCCTACCTTTTTTACGTTCGGCCGAAATTACGGGCTTTAATGAACATACCACCAACAGCAAAAATGCGATTGCCTATTTGCACCAGCAACTGATTGCCGAAGCAAAACGTCGTAAAACACCAGACCAAGCCCTTATTTTAATGTCGCATGCCCACATGCAAGGTGGAGAAACATCTGACTCTGAACGTCCAATTATTATTGGTAATGAAGAGGCACTTTCAACGACTTTATTTGAAGATGCTGTCGACTATGTCGCTTTAGGGCACTTACATAAACCACAAAAAGTAGGCCAGCCGCACATTCGTTATAGCGGTTCACCCATTCCGCTTTCTTTTAGTGAAATTAACTATAAGCACCAAGTGGTTGAGGTCAAAGTTGATCCGACTCAAGATACAGACAGCCGTTTGCAATTTGAAGCTGTAGAAATTCCACGTTGCATCCAATTACACCGTATTCGTGGTGAGTTAAATGAGGTACTACAACAACTCAAAGCTTTACCACACGGCGTGATTGAGAATATTGACCACCGTGAATATGTCGATATTGAATATTATAGTTTAACGCCGCCACAGCCTAATCTACGTCAGCAGTTTGAAGCGGCCCTACCACCTGACCGCTATCGTTTAGTACGTATTTCACGTCAATATGTAAATAAAGACGCGACCGATTCAAATACTACTCAGCAAATCGCACTTGAACCACCAACACCAGAAAAACTCTTTCAAAATATCTGGGAAAAACAAGGTTACAACGCAGATGATGCGGTCTTAAAAGATTTTCTAAGCCTAGTACAAGAAGCACAAAAACATCTTGAAAATGATGCAACACCTTAAGGATATGTCATGAAAATTTTATCCATTCGAATAAAAAATCTGGCATCTCTTTCTGATGAACACTTTATTGATTTTGAAAGCGCACCTCTCGCCCATGCAGGTCTCATTGCGATTGTGGGAAAAACTGGTGCGGGTAAATCGACTATTTTAGACGCCATGTGTCTGGCTTTGTTTAATCGGGTGCCTCGCTTGAAAGACAGTGATGGTAAATTAAAAGATGTTGATGGTTCTGAGTTACTCACTAACTCACCTTTAACTGTCTTACGCCGTGGTACAGGACATGGTTTCGCTGAACTGTGCTTTATCGCACAAGATCAAAAACGCTATTTGGCACGCTGGGAAATTAAACGGGCACGTGAAAACCCAAATGGTAAATTACAAAGCGTACAACGCCACTTAAAATGCCTGACCGATGGTGTGGTACTTGCAGACAAAGCCAAAGCGGTTGATGAAAAAGTTAAACAAATTACCCAGCTTTCTTTTGAACAGTTTACTCGTGCTGTACTACTTGCTCAGTCAGAAGTGACCGCGTTTTTAAAAGCACGAGACAGCGAACGCGGTGAGTTACTTGAGTACCTGACCAACTCCAGCATTTTCGCCAAAATCGGTGAATTGGCTTTTCGTAAAACAGCCGATATTGCAAAGCAGCGTAAACAGCTTGAAGAGTTTTTAGGACATATCGAAATTTTGTCTGATGAAGATATTGCTGCATTTACCGAACAATACCAGCAAGCCGAACAAAATCATCAACAGTTAGAACAACAAAAAAATATCTTAGACAAACAACAACAATGGTTTGAGCGTAAAGCAAAACTTGAACAAGAAGTTCAAGCTAAACAACAACAGTTTCAAACCCAGCAAAATCATCATCAACAATTGGCTGGTGAGCGTGAGCAATTAAAACGACTCGAAGTTTTCTCTGAAATACGCCCACAAGTTTTTCAGCAATCTCAAAATTTACAAACCCTACAACAACTTGAGCCGCAAATTCAGCAAGCTCAAACCAAGTTTAATGAGTTGGTGCAAATTTTTGAAACGGGACAAAAACAGTATCAACTCGCAGAACAAGAGCTCAAACAGACACTCGATTTTGAGCAACAGCATCAACAAGCTTTAAATCAAGTTCGACAGTCCATTCAAGAACGTGCTTTTATTGCCGATGAATATAAAAAGTGCAAAGAAAAAAGAAACGTACTTGAGCAAAAACTCAGTCCACTGCACCAGCAGCAAAATACGGTGCAGCAGCATATTGCACAGCTTCAACAAGACCAAGTTCATCTACAACAGCAGCTTATCCATACTCAGCAATACGCTGTATTGGACAAAGGCCTTTCAGCGCATCTGCATCAGCTCGGGCAATTTATTCAAAATTACCAAACGATTGAACAACAGCTCGGCAATCCTACCCTTGCTCGCCAAAAGCTATCGGAAGCTAAAAGTGAAGTTGAACAACTCACAGCTTCACTCGGCACAGTTGAACAAATTGAGTTAAAACTTGAACAGCAGCGTAAAGATAAAGATCAGAAAATTGCTCAAGTCACACAGTTAGATCTGATTCAGCAAAAAATAAAAATTTATCATGAGCTATATGCTGAGCTTCAACAATTCACCGAAAAACAAACGCAGACCTCAGCCCAAGAGCAGCAGCTTAAAACCGTTTGTCAGTTAGCTGAACAAGACTACCAAACAGCAAAAACTGAACGTGAAAAGTTACAGCACATCCTGCAACAGCAGCGTTTACTACACACTGAAAATATTGAGCAGTTACGTGCCAATCTTAAAGAAGGCGAAGCTTGTCTAGTGTGCGGAAGTACACATCATCCCTATCGTGTTGATGACAGTGCAGTCTCCAAGGCCTTGTTCGATTTGCAGCAACAACAAGAGCAGCAAGCTGTTGCACTCGAGCAAACTAATTTTAATGCATGGCAAACCCAACAGCATGCCCTCACCCAGTGTCTTGCCGAGCTTGAGCAAGTTCAGAAATATCTAGCTCAACTTCAAACAAAACAATCAAGCTTGCAACAAGAACTTGAGCAAGCGTTTAACCTCAATCAGTTACACATTGAGCTTAATCAAGCTCCTGAGCAGATCTTGCTAACGCTGAACGAACTCAGACAAGCTGCGCAAACTGCCATAAATTCATTTGACTCAGAAAACTTGCGTTTAACCCAAGCGATTAAACATCACAATCAACTGGTGCAATCTATTCAGCGCAATGAAAGCTTGCTCAATACGGCACAGCAATGGCAACAACAAGTTCAACATATTGTTGAGTGTTTATCTGAAGCCGAACAGCACGCATGGCAGCAGTCGAGTAGCCAAACGGCTAAGCAGACTTGGACTATTCTTGATGCACGCGCTAAGCAGCTTGAGCAACAAGAACAGCTTTCACATCGTTTTGAACAGCAGCAACAAGAACTTAAAATGTTGACTGCTAACTTTGAACAAATGGCCAAGCAAATTGATGAGATCGATCAAAATCTCCAAGAGATTACGCTTAAAGGCCAACAAAATAATGAAAAAGCGGTGTCGCTCATTCAGCAAATGACAGGCCGCTCGGATCTTAAACCACATGAATGGTTAATTGAGCATGACGCTAAACGTCAGCAACAACAAACCGCTTATCACGAAGCTAAACAGCGTTTCGAACAAACCAGACAGCACTTTGAACAACAAAAACAATCACTCGATCAGCTCAAGCATCAACATCAACACACTGCGGGGCACCAGCAGCAAATTGATGGGCAAATTCAAAACTGGTTAAAAGCCCATGCTGATTTTCAGGCATCTGATCTTACGGCGCTCATGCAAATCAATTCCGCCCAAGAGCAAGACATTCGTAATCGTCTTAATCATGCCGAGCGTTTATTAAGTGAAGCTTCTTCTGCTCTTAAGACCATGCAAGAGCAATTAAGCGAGCACTTACAAACTCAGCCAGATATTGAATATGAAAAGCTTGTTAGCCTTATTCAAGACAATATTGCAGAGCTTAAAGCACAACTTGAAGTACGTGATCGACTTAAACTTAAACTTGAAGTGCATCAGCAAAATCTAGCTAAGCAGCAACAATACGCCGAGCAAATTCAAAATATTCAGCAAGAAGAACATCGCTGGAGCAAAATTTCAGGCTTGATTGGTGATGCTAAAGGTAAAGAGTTCCGCGACTATGCTCAGCAATATCACCTAGATATTTTAGTAGAGCATGCCAACCAGCAATTGGCGATGCTGTCGCAACGTTATACGCTAAAACGCCTAGATCAGTCTTTAAGCCTTGCCATTATTGACCACGATATGGACGGCGAAACTCGCTCTGTTGCATCTTTATCTGGCGGTGAGTCGTTCTTAACTGCCCTTGCCTTGTCTTTAGCGATTGCCAATATGGCCTCGGGCTCAATGAAAATTGAATCGCTGTTTATTGATGAAGGCTTTGGTACTTTAGACGCCTCATCTTTGCACATGGTGATGAATGCTTTAGACCAATTGCAAAATCAGGGACGCCAAGTCATTCTCATCTCACACATTCAAGAAATGCATGAGCGTATTCCTGTACAAATTCAGGTAAAACCACTCGGTGCAGGTGCAAGTACCATAGAAGTAGTAGGTTAAAACTAAAAAGCCCCGACATCCTGTCGGGGCTTTTTTAGATTCTGCGTTGGTATAACTCCTGTCGTACCTGTATGCATCCATTCATCACTGTTTATTGTTATTCTTAGAAACATCCTGTTTCCTGATGAGTTCATAGTACGAAAAAAGCATTGTCTGCCATAGCCGTAAAAGGCCGCAATTTCTGTAAGATAAAGCTTACATCAGCCTTTTTGCGAATAGTCTCTAGCTCCAAATAAAGCTGTTCCCACACGAACCATGGTTGAACCAGCAGCAATTGCTGCATCTAAATCACTCGACATTCCCATACTTAAAGTATCCCAATCTTCTGGGTGCGTATGTTGGTCTTTCACAGCATCAAACAAGGCTTTAGCATCTGCAAAAGCGGCAGTATTGTCAGGTGCTGGAATGACCATTAAACCGCGTAACTTGATTTTAGGTAACTGACTGATTTGAGCAACCAGCTCGGCAACTTCATCTGGTGCACAACCATCTTTACTGTCTTGCCCATCAATATTTACTTGCAAACAGATATTAAGGGCTGATTGATCATCACCCCGTTGATTAGATAGGCGCTCGGCAATAATTAATCGATCTACACCATGTACCCAATCAAATTTCTCGGCCAAATGCTTCGTCTTGTTACGTTGAACATGACCAATAAAATGCCATTCAATGTCTAAATCGTGTAAAGCTTCGATTTTTTCTAAAGCTTCTTGCAAATAGTTTTCGCCAAATGCTCTTTGCCCTGCTGCATACATTTCACGCAAACTTTCACTTGGATGTGTTTTCGATACGGCTAAAAGTTGCACGGTTTCAGGCGCACGTTGAACATGTTCACAAGCAGTTTGGATTTGCTGTAATACGTGCTGCCGCGCATCTTGCAGGTAATTCATTGACAAGGTTCTCATTTTCAAAAAACTTTTTTGCTTCTCACCTAAAGCGAGGTGTTGGTAAGCCTCGGTGAAAGCCGTATATTATTCTACAAAATAATGACATATTTTGATTTACTTGGGGAAATTATGGATATTACAGAGCTACTCGCCTTCTCTGTGAAAAATGGCGCGTCCGATTTACACCTATCTGCTGGCATGCCGCCAATGATTCGCGTGGATGGTGAAGTCCGTCGCATTAACTTACCTGCCCTAGATCATAAAGATGTTCATCGTCTGGTCTACGACATCATGAATGATAAACAGCGTCGTGACTACGAAGAAAAACTCGAAACCGACTTTTCTTTTGAAGTACCTAATGTTGCGCGTTTCCGTGTTAACGCATTTAATCAAAACCGTGGTGCAGGTGCAGTGTTTCGTACAATTCCGTCCAAAGTACTCACCATGGAAGATTTAGGCTTAGGTCAAATCTTTAAAGATATTTGTGACTATCCACGCGGCATTGTATTAGTTACGGGTCCAACAGGTTCTGGTAAATCGACCACACTTGCAGCGATGATGGACTATATTAACGAAAACCGTTATGACCATATTTTAACGGTTGAAGACCCTATCGAATTTGTACATCAGTCTAAGAAATGTCTGATTAACCAACGTGAAGTGCATCGTGATACACACGGCTTTAATGAGGCACTACGTTCAGCACTGCGTGAAGACCCTGATATTATTTTAGTCGGTGAGATGCGTGACCTCGAAACTATTCGTTTAGCACTTACTGCTGCCGAAACAGGACATTTGGTATTTGGTACACTTCATACCACTTCTGCTGCGAAAACCATTGACCGTGTAATTGACGTATTCCCAGCCGAAGAAAAAGATATGGTTCGTGCCATGCTCTCTGAATCATTGCAGGCTGTTATTTCACAAACCCTGCTTAAAAAGAATGGCGGCGGTCGTGTGGCAGCTCATGAAATCATGATTGGTATTCCTGCCATTCGTAACTTAATTCGTGAAAACAAAGTCGCGCAAATGTATTCAGCTATTCAGACTGGTGCAAATCATGGCATGACCACCCTCGACCAAAGCTTAAAAAATTTGGTGTCTCGCGGTGTGATCAGCCCACAAACCGCACGTACTGCTGCTAAACAGCCTGAATCATTCCTATAAAAATAATTAGAGAATAAATATGGATTTTAATGACCTGCTCAACCTCATGGTTGAAAAAAAATCATCCGACCTCTTTATTACAGATGGCGTTGCACCATCGATGAAGATTAACGGGCAAATTGTTCCCATTTCAAAAAATAGTCTTTCAGGCGAAATTATCGGGCAACTATTACACTCCATCATGAGTGAAAAACAGCGCAAAGAATTTGCTGAGACTCGTGAATGTAACTTTGCCATTATGAACCGTGATAAAACTGCCCGCTTTCGTGTGAGTGCTTTTCAACAGCGTGACATGCCCGGCATGGTACTACGTCGAATTGAAACTAAAATTCCTTCAATTGATGACTTGCAGTTACCACCTGTGCTTAAAGATTTATCGATGACCAAACGCGGCATCATTATTTTTGTAGGTGCAACAGGTACAGGTAAATCGACATCATTGGCTTCAATGATTAGCTATCGTAACCATAACTCTAAAGGTCATATCATTACCATTGAAGACCCTATCGAGTTTATTCATGAACATGCTGGCTGCATCATTACCCAACGTGAAGTCGGGATCGATACTGATTCATTTGAAGTAGCTTTAAAGAATACTTTGCGACAAGCACCCGATGTAATCTTGATTGGTGAGATCCGTACGCGTGAAGTCATGGACTATGCGATTGGTTTTGCCGAAACGGGTCACTTGGTCTTAGCCACGATGCATGCGAACAACGCCAACCAAGCACTTGATCGTATTATTCACTTCTTTGAAAGTGATCGCCACAGCCAGCTCTACATGGACTTATCTCTTAACTTAAAGGCCATGATTGCACAACAACTTATTCCGACTCCAGATGGTAATTCTCGCCGTGCAGCGATTGAGATTCTCATTAACTCACCACTAATTTCAGACTATATTCGTAAAGGCGAAATTCATGAAATTAAAGATTTAATGAAACGCTCACGTGAACTCGGTATGCAAACTTTTGACCAAGCACTGTTTGATCTTTATAAGTCAGGCCAAATTACCTACAAAGATGCATTAAAACATGCCGACTCACCAAACGATTTACGTTTAACAATTAAGCTTGCCGAAGAAGGTCCTGATCAAATTGCAGGCACAAATCAGCATTTAACCTTCGACAGACAGTAATTTCTTCATAAAAAAAGGAAGGTTAAACGTAACCTTCCTTTTTTATTTGTTTTCTTTGTGTGAAAACGATTATTTCTTGCGCAGTACTTCCTGACATTCAGGTTCGTTACAGTAACCGTAGAGGTTTAATGAGTGACCCGTTAAGGTAAACCCATGTTGCTCAGCTACAGCATGCTGTTCTTTCTCGATAACATCATTAGTAAATTCAATAACTTTGTTGCAATTATGGCAAACCAAATGATCGTGGTGATCTTCTTGCATAATTTCGAAAACAGAATGATTATTTTCGAAATGGTGGCGCTGAATGATACCTGCAGCTTCAAATTGTGTTAACACACGGTAAACTGTCGCAAGACCGACATCTTCCCCTTGTTCTAACAAAGTCTTGTAAATATCTTCAGCGCTAAGATGATGTTGTTTTGAATTTTCTAATAATTCCAAAATCTTAATTCGAGGAAGGGTAACTTTAAGTCCAGCTTTGCGCAAATCTTGATTGGAAATAGGCATGAAAAAAGGTCTCTCAACAAATCTCAAGTTGGAATAGGCAATAGAATTTAGATGAAGTATGATCTATCCTTTGATCAAATGCATCATAATTTATTGGGATAGTGTAGCAAAATGCAAAAACTCGTGCTGACGTTATTAGTCACTTCACTCCTTGCTGGTTGTTCAATCTTTGGTGTATATAAGGTTGATATTCCTCAAGGGACTCCATTGACCAAAGCTCAAGCCTCTCAAGTACAAGTCGGCATGAATTTCCAGCAAGTGCGTTTTTTGCTTGGTAGTCCAACTGTGACTGATCCCCTCAATCCTCTACGTTGGGACTACATTTACAACTATATCCCGGGAACTTATGCTAAAAAAGCAAAAATCCCCGCAGCACACGGTCAGCATTTAAAAATTTACTTTGATGGCACTGGCACAGTAACTAAAATTGAAGGTTTAGAAACTATTCCAGAATCGCAACCAGGTTTACCTGCTTCTAAAGAAGCGATTTTAACTGCACCACCACTATAATCGTTTTTTCTAATAAAAATAAACCCCTCAAGTGAAATACTTTGAGGGGTTTTGTTTATGGGGCTTATTGCTTAAAGCGATTACTTTTAATATATCGCCCCACAGGGTTTTTCTCGGCGCGTTTACGACGTATATCTTTAGGGTTAATCGTTAAAGGTCGATAAACCTCAACTCGATCACCAGCTTGCAAAATCGCATGTGCTTCAACTTTTGCACCAAAGATGCCAAGTTGTAATGGCTCAGGCAAACTGACCTGTGTCTGCAAGCCACTCGCCTCAACTGCTTGTAATGCAGTCATACCAGCTTCAAATGGAATAGCAACTAAAAACTGTTGCTCTGGGGCTGCATAAGCAACCCACACTTGCTGAGCTTTTTCCATCAGATAATTTGTCCAATCACCGCAATCATGGCAATGACAATTGAAAGCGGCAATACAATACGTACCGCAATGCGCCATAAGTTATAAAACAACTCATTGCTAAAATTCATAGATTTACGTAAATGGCTAATTTTCATAACCCAGCCAGCAAAAATGGCATAGATCAAGCAAATGAGTAATCCCCAAAGCATCAAAATCAGTGTAAAGATGTTATGAAGCTCAGGCACAGCCCAAACAGCAATCGTTACAACAATAATCACCCACTGTAAAATAGGCATAAGCTGACGCTGAGCAAGCTGCTCTCTAGCCAATTGCACAAATAACGCTGTTGTCATTACTGCGGTAAAGATCCAAGTAAAAACAGGAAGCTGTGCTTGTAAAGAAAAGAAACCAAAGGCAATCACAGCAATGAGCTGAGCTAACCAAATTGGAAGTACAGTTTTCGTTGCACCTTCTTGCGACTGAACAGCACCTACACTATTTTGCCAGTAAAGCCCTAAGCCCAATCCACTTGCAACAAGTGCAAGTACAGTCGCATTACCCCATTCTTTAAACTCAACATTGGTCCAGTGCCAAGGCTGTAAAGTCGTTCCCATCGTGTTAGCTAAAACAAGAGAAGCAATTACACCAACCGTCATCAGTAAAATTAAAATTTGACGTGGAATAAAAGATAAAATGAGGGCCACAACAGCAAGACCAGCAAAAACAAGTTGCCCTGAAACACTATTATTAAGTTGTGTAGTCAGTAAATTGCCAGCTGTACTTAATACATTACCAGCTAAAAATGGAATAAAAATAACCGCAAGCCAGCCAACCAAACGCCATTTTGGGGAACTATCTGCTTCACGAGTTAAACTTGATAAAGCATTTAAGGCTGTAGTCTTCGACCGTTTTGCTAAAGCAATTTCCAAATAACAAACTGGTAGTGCCAATAACAACATTGTGCCTAACCACAATAACCAGAAATCGAGTTGACGATCAATCTGGATTCCCATTGTGGGTGCCAATGTCGCCATAATGATGAAAGATAAGCAAACCGCCATCAGGGGCGATAACCATCGTGACATAGGTATGTCCTGCATTATGCATTCCTTGAAAAAGACTAGAGATATTTTGCCCGTGTCATGCTTGAAAATCAAAGTTTGCTCAATAAAAAAAGCAAACTACCGAATCGATAGTTTGCCGCGCTAACTGAAATTATGAGTTATTTTTATTTCAAGTTATGAGAAAAACCGAGCAAACCAATTTTTCCCTTTTTTCTTTTCTTTTTCTCTAATAATTCCCATCATATTTTCTTTTACTGCTCCTACATAATCGGCATCATCATGTTGAATATGGTTAATTAACCATTTAGCCAAAATTTCTTGTAATTCTGCTTCAATCGTGTGTCCCATTTCAAAACGTTCACGATATAGCTCTATTTTTTTAATAAATAAATCATGTACACGTTTATGAGGTACACGATATTTATAATCAGCTTCCTCTTGCAAACTTTCTTCGAAAGTAAAATGTGATTGCGTATAATCGATAATATTGTCTAGAACATCTTTAATTCGACGTCTGTCTTCTTCATCTTTTACATCATCAATTTCATTAATATAATCAAGTATTCGTTTATGTTGCTCATCAATAACATCAATACCCGTATTATATTCTGAAGCCCATTTCATTTTCATACATCTCCCCAATGATGATTAATGATCGTTGCATAAACTGCATGATATATTTAAAGAATATAAATAAAAACAAACCTAATTTGTCGGCTTTAGCATATAAAAATTACATTTAACCCAAGTTATTGTTTTTTAAATATTAAATTAAAATTAACCAACTAAAATAATAAAGTATTTTTTAAACAAACTATTTTATTATTAAATGATAAAAATATATAAATATCCTTATTCATATATTTTAAATGTATTTTATATTAATACTGATCTGCACGCGTAATACGTTTAAGTTCAGGATTTTCCTGTTCGCGCTTTAATCTTTCTACAAAGGTAATTGCCTTTTTAATTGGTTTACCATGTTGAAATAAAATCATTTCACCAGGTTGGTACGCTGTCCAATTTTCATTATGTGTTAAAGGTTCAGTTGTTATTACTGCCACACGGTCTTCTGGAGTGGTTACCTGGCTAAAATCGACTTCGACATCTAAGTCAATTAAATGAGCATGATTAAATGGATATTCACGAACGAGCCAATGTAATTTAGTAATGGCATAACTAAATAATGCTTTGCCATTAGATAGACAATAATTAAATGTGCCGTATTCCGCAATTTGCGGAGAAATCTTTTCTAATACTTCAAAGATTTGTTCAAGACTTGGTTCTTCATAACCAAAAGCTTCAACGAGTTGATCGAGCAAATAACAAAATGCACGCTCGCTATCGGTATTACCTACTGGTGTGAAACGTCCACTTAACGGCGGATTAAAGTCATGTAAATCGCCATTATGGGCAAAAATCCAGTGTCGTCCCCACAACTCTCGAATAAAGGGATGAGAGTTTTCTAAAGTGATTTTACCTTGAGTAGCTTTGCGGATATGTGCGATCACGTTACGTGATTTAATAGGATAATTACGAACGAGATCAGCAATTGGAGACTCAACTGCCGATTGGTTATCAACGAATAAACGGCACGCCTTATCTTCGAAAAATGCAATACCAAATCCATCACTATGATCTGAGGTAATTCCTGCACGCTGTGAAAAACCACGGAAGGAAAAAGTAATATCCGTTGGTGTTGCACAATTCATTCCTAATAGCTGGCACATATCGCTTTTTAAACTACTTCTAATTACCCCATCGCTCTATTGTGCATGAGAGTAAAAGTGCTTGCAAATCTCAATATGTGCTGGCTATTACAAAATAGGAAATATGATTAACGCTGCACCATTTTATTCATGACAAACGAGGTCGCGACTTTATTCACCTCAAGAAATACAAAATAATCCAAACAGTTAAACTCTTCATCAAAAAAAGCCTGTTTCGATAGTTTTGATTGCATGCTCAGATACATTTGGAATAGCTTTGGCATACGTTCATCTTGTGGGAAGCTAAACTCAGGATATTCAGGTTCATAGATTTTTTTCGAACGGATATCAATCGTTTTACTTTCAGGTAACTGCTGAATCTGACGATGCGTGTAGTACGCTCTAGCCAAATTATCTTGCAAATGAATACTGACACAGCCCATTAAATATTTAGCACGCATTGACCATAGCACTTTGGGTGCAAGGTTTAACCACAACATAGATAACGCTTTACCATTACGAAAGCGAGGATGTACACAAGTACGGCCTATTTCTAACACATTTGGAAGATGGGATAATTGAGGAACAATATCAAACTCATGTGCGCTGTAACTCTGTGCTATTTCATGGCCTTGAAATAGTTTTAAACGAGTATAAGCTACAATTTCTCCAGTCCATTTTTCACGCAAGACTGCATGTTCACAACCAAAATCATAAATATCTTGGTCTAGGTTATCTTCAAACTTGATTCCGAATTGTTGACTAAATTGTTGTGCACGAAACCGTTGTACATCTTGTAATTCTTTTAAATTATCAACCCATTCAAAACGAAATTGCGTCTGATTTATTGCTTTATGACGATTTAAAGGTAAAGTCCAGGTTTGGCGATATTGATTAAATTTTTCCAGCATAATGAACGCTCCTAGTGACACCCCCTACACTAGTCAAAGCTCATGACAAAAAAATGACCAAATTAAAATGGTATAAAAAAAGACCACCTAGAGTGATCTTTTTATTAAGAATAACTGATTTCTTAAGCTGTTTTAGTGCGATTAGAAATCAATGTTCCAACGCCATGATCAGTGAAGATTTCAAGTAATGTTGCATGTGGCACGCGACCATCAACAATATGCGCACTCACAACGCCGCCTTTAACAGCATCAAGCGCACAGCCTACCTTAGGAATCATACCGCCATAGATCACACCTGTTTCAATGAGGCGATCAACTTCTTGTGTCGTAAGGCCAGTTAACAGATTTTTATTTTCATCAAGCACACCGCTAATATTGGTGAGCAAAATTAATTTCTCAGCGCCTAATGCTTCTGCAACCTTACCTGCAACTAAATCAGCGTTAATATTATAAGTATTGCCTTCTTCATCTACACCTAGGGGTGCAATAACTGGAATAAAGTCACTTTGGGTGAACATTTCCAATACATCTGTTTTAACGCCAGTCACTTCACCAACCATACCCAAGTCGATATGTTTGATAGAACCATCTTCTTCCTGCTTTTCCATAAGCAATTTGCGGGCACGAAGTAAATTGCCGTCTTTACCTGTTAAACCAATCGCACGTCCACCGTGTTTATTAATCAAATTAACGATTGATTTATTTACGCTCCCACCTAACACCATTTCAACCACTTCCATGGTTGCAGCATCAGTTACACGCATACCATCAATACGGTCAGATTCACGGCCTAACTGCTTTAAGAATGAGTCCACTTGTGGCCCACCACCGTGAACAACAATCGGATTTAAACCGACAGTTTTAAGTAAAACGATGTCTCGGGCAAATGAACTTTCGAGCTCCGGATCAGTCATTGCGTTGCCACCGTATTTCACCACCAGCGTTTTACCAGTAAAGCGTTGAATATACGGCAAAGCTTCAATCAAGATTTTTGCTTTGTCGACACCGATATGCTGATGTTGTGGCATTACGCCTCTCCTTACTTAGGCCTCTGAAAGTTCTTGTGCAATTTGCGGATAGTGTTCTTGTAACATATCTACAAATTTTTGCTGGATTTCCTTTAATCGTAAAGGATTATCCGCATCAAATCGTACTGTAAAATATTCACCAGTATTTGATGCTCGAATAATGCCAAAACCATCATCAAAATCAAGACGTACGCCATCAATTTTACTAATACGTGCCCCTAAGCGATGACTTAAAATCTCAATATCTTGTAATACATACTTTGGATCAGACTGATACGTACCAATATAGGTATCTTCTGTACAACATCTTTCTGGATATGGAGCAAATAATTCAGAAATTGTAGTGGCATCAGATTGGGTAAAATACTCCATTACTCGTAATGCGGCATATAAACCATCATCGTAGCCAAAACCACGGCCATCATTAAACACATAATGACCTGCATATTCTCCACCAAAAATGGCACGGCCATTCGATTGAGATAAATAAGCACGTAGGAAGCTACTTCCCGTGCGGATCATTTTTGCTTTTCCGCCGAGTTTCTCGACAGTCTCTTGAACCATACGTGAACATTTCACATCAAAAACAATTTCTTGCTCTGGGTGCTGCTCAAGACACATTTGCGCAAAAAGCGACAATAAGCGGTCTGCTGTCAATATCTGTGCTTTTTCATCGACTAAAACAACACGGTCTCCATCGCCATCAAGAGCGATGCCGATATCCGCCTGCTGCTCAACTACAGCTTTACGCAAATGAGTTAAATGTGCCGCATGTGAAGGGTCTGGTGCGTGATCTGGAAACTCACCATTTGGATTGGTGCGTAAAGCAATGACTTCACAACCCATTTTTTCCAATATTAATTTTGAACAATGCCCAGCTGAACCATGCAGACCATCTAAAACAACTTTTAAAGGACGTTTTAACTGAATATCTTTAAAAATAGCTTGTTGGTATTGTTGGCAAAATTCAGCTTTAAATTGAGGTAATGTCAATTCAAGTACAGAAATTGAATGAGACGGTACATAAGTTTGGGCTTCTTCACCCACCTGCTGAATCATTTCTGGAGACGGCGGTTCACCCTTTAAAATCCACTTAATCCCATTGTCAGATTTTGGATTATGGCTTGCGGTCACCATAATGCCATTGCCCCCAAAATCTCGAGCAATGTAGTACATCATTGGTGATGAACAGCAACCAATGTTGGTCACTTTTAAACCTTGTTCTACTAAAATTTCTTCAATTAAGTGTGCATAGGCTGGGCTTGTGAGACGGGCATCATAGCCAATTACTAATTGAGTTTGTTTTGCTTGTTTGTATTGTTGTGCCAATCCGTAGGCAATTGAACGGACAACGTCCGTGGTTAAGAAAGAAAGTTTGCCTCTAATATCGTAAGCACGAAAAATACTTTTTGGAAATGAGTGTCTTACATTCATAGCGTATCTTCTATTTAAAGATCAATTCGATCTATCGCAAAAACATAGATTATTCAAAATTTTTGAAAGGTTTGTTTGCTAAAAAAGTTAAAAGAATATGAGTAAAGCGTGTTGTAATATAATCCTTTGTAACATTCAAGATGTAAAAAGAAACGCCTGTTCAACAGGCGTTTGATTTTCGTTAATATTTAAAAAAACTTATTGTTTACCTGTATGGCCAAAGCCACCAGCGCCACGTAAAGTTTCTTCAAATTCTTCTACTTGCTCAAATTCAGCTTGTACGACAGGCACTAAAACGTACTGTGCCAAGCGCTCACCTGGTTCTAAACGGAATGTGGTTTGACCACGGTTCCAAACTGAAACCATCAATTCACCTTGATAATCCGAATCAATCAAACCAACTAAGTTGCCAAGCACGATACCGTGTTTATGACCTAACCCTGAACGCGGTAAAATTAAACCAGCAAAATTTACATCATGAATATAAATTGCCATACCTGTTTTAACTAAAACAGTTTGTCCTGGTTCAATATCAATTGCTTCATCTAAACAGGCACGTAAATCTAAACCCGCTGAACCTGCTGTTGCATATGAAGGTAAAGGCCATTCTTTACCTAAACGCGGATCGAGCAATTTCACTTGAACTTTCATGGGATTTCCTAAAAATTAAAAAAATTAACGCTTTAATAAAGCTTTTAAATTTGCCAGATATTGTTGAGCCTGTTCTTTAGGGTCAACATTAGCCGCAATTTTCTTTTTACGCCCTAACCACTCAAGCTCATCTTGCGGAAGCTCATCAAGGAAACGGCTAGGCGTCATTTGTTTCATCTGTCCACCATTTTTACGCTGTTCCGCTAGAGTTAACGTTAAACCTTGGCGTGCACGTGTAATTCCCACGTACATGAGACGGCGCTCTTCCTCAATGGTTTCTGCTGCAATCGAGTTCTTGTGAGGCAATAGTTCTTCTTCAAGTCCCATAATGTACACATATGGGAATTCCAGACCTTTTGCTGCATGCAAAGTAAGAAGGTTCACTTTGTCTGTATCTTCTTCTTCCTGCTGCTGTTCTAACAGATCGAGCAAAACTAGTTTTCGGATGACACTTTCAATATTCTTTTCATCAACATCTTCTGCGCGGTTAATCAGATTTTGAATACTGGTAAATAAGTTCTCGATATTATCGAGTTTACTTTTCTCTTGTGCAGGAGTTGCTGACTGTTCTCGAACGTAATCCATATAACCCGCTTCATTCATCATTTGACGAACTTTAGGCACAGGCTCATCATCTTCTAACAATTCACGTGTAAATGTCGCGATAAAGTCAGCAAATTCATGAAGCTGTGTTTCCGCCTTTTTAGGCAGCACCATGCTTAAACGCTGGTCAGCAGAAGCACCGAGTAAAGACAAATTATTTTCTTGTGAAAATAAACCTAGTTTCTCTAGAGTAACTGGTCCGATTGCACGTTTAGGTGTATTGATAATACGTAAGAAAGCACTGTCGTCTTCTGGGTTAATAATAAGACGTAAATAACTCATCACGTCTTTAATTTCTGCACGCGCGAAGAACGATGTACCGCCAGAGAGTTTATACGGAATTTGCATTTGGCGAAGCTGGGTTTCTAGTACACGTGCCTGAAAGTTTCCACGATACAACACAGCATAATCTTTCCAGTTCTTACCGTTCATCAGCTTATGAGTCAGTAAGTCTTTTACCACGCGCTCTGCTTCATCGTCATCATTACGACATGTAATGATTCGGATGACTTCCCCATGCCCTTTATCACTCCACAATTTCTTGTCAAAAATATGTGGGTTGTTTTGAATCACACAGTTGGCAGCTTTTAAAATACGGCTGGTCGAACGGTAATTTTGTTCAAGCTTAATAATATGTAGATTTGGGAAATCTTGTTTAAGCAACGCCATATTTTCAGGCTTAGCACCACGCCATGCGTAAATCGACTGGTCATCATCACCTACCGCGGTGAACTGCCCCATTACACCAACTAACAGTTTGACCAAAATATACTGAGCGGTGTTGGTATCTTGATATTCATCGACCAATAAGTAACGGACACGGTTTTGCCATTTGTCACGTACTTCTGCATTTTCTTGCAATAAGCGTGTTGGCATAACAATCAAGTCATCAAAATCGACAGCATTGTAGGCACGTAAATTACGTTCATAAAGTTGATAAAGATGAGCAAACTGGACATCTTCTGGTGTTTCACAAGTCGAATGCGCTTGTTCTGGCAAAATCAGATCGTTTTTCCAATCTGAAATTTTCTTCATGGCCTTAGCAATTAATTCTTTACTCTCTGCACCTGACAAATTATCGCGATGCATCAAATCCATCAAAATACGCTTACAGTCGTCTGCATCCAAAATCGAAAAATTAGCTTTTAAAGGTAAATTTTTAAGTTCTAAACGTAAAAGGTTTAAACCAAAAGTATGGAAGGTAGAAACTGATAAACCTTTTGCTTCTTCACGTGATAAAAGCTTAGTCACACGCTCTTTCATTTCACGTGCAGCTTTGTTTGTAAAGGTCATCGCGGTTATACGATGTGCAGGAATACGACAATGTTGCACCAAATAAGCAATTTTACGCGTAATTACCGATGTTTTACCTGAACCAGCGCCAGCAAGCACCAATAAAGGGCCCTGAGTATATTTCATGGCTTCTTCTTGCTTGTTGTTCAATTGACTGGCAGATGACATCGTGTATTACCTCTTAATTTTTCGAGCATGATTATAGTCATCTCTTTTTTAGAATCCCAATAGTAAATCTACGGATATGTATAAATGATGTCTAATAATGCAATTTATGCGCCGCAGAATGTCGTGATTATTTCTTGTACTGCACCCATAAAAAAAACCACCCGAAGGTGGTTTTTGAAACAATAAACTAGATCTTATTGTTTAGCATAAATGCTGATTTCTACACGGCGGTTTTGTTCACGGCCAGATGCAGTTGAGTTATCTGCGATCGGGTTAGATGAACCATAACCTTGCGCGTCGATACGGCTAGCAGATACACCTTGGCTAGCTAAGTAACTACGTACTGATTGAGCGCGTGCTTGCGATAATGGAATGTTGATAGAGTCATTACCAGTGTTATCAGTATAACCAGTTACAAGAATTGCACTCTTGTTATCTTCAGCCAAAGTTTGAGCCACTTTGTTCAAAGTTGCGTAGAAGTTTGGCTTGATGTTTGATTTGTTTGTATCAAAAGTAATGCTACCAGGCATGATCAATTGAACAGAACCATCTGGGTTACGGCCAACGTCTACACCAGTACCCGCCATTTGTTGACGTAATTTTTTCTCTTTCTGGTCAAGATATACACCACCAGCAGCACCAAGAACTGCACCAATTGCCGCAGCACGGTTGTTTTGACGGCTAGAGTTTGCATTTGATTTAGAAATACCATAACCAGCTGCTGCACCAATTAAAGTACCTAATGCGGTTTTATCGTATTCAACGCCACCAAGATTATTACCAGTTGTTTGACAACCAGAAAGAACTACTGCTGCCCCTACCACTGTTGAAATAACTAATGCACGCATTGCATGCCTCCTCACTTTGTGTGTTTTGTTGTCTGAATGAATAATGAAACAAAAAGGAAGTATAAAACATTGATATTTTGTTAATAATAAATAGTTTAGTTATGTTTTTGTAATATTTTGATGCACTTTAAGATGCTAGCTCATCACAATTTCTTCATTGTTGTCTAAGATAACGTTGTATTTCATATTATGACAGTTATAGTTGAACAACTTTTCTATGGATTTGAGACATTCGGGGTCTTTTATATGTCAACTGCACCCAATAAACAATCTGCGCTAAAAAAAATTACACGTGGACTCACTGTAGGTACAGTCATTACAGGAAGTACTTTTTTTCATGGTCCTCCTGTTCTTGCATTAGGTCTGACCAAGCTATTAAAAAAATCATCAAAAATAGATGAGACTAATATTCAAATTACAAATAGCTGGCTAGGGGTAAATAATTGGCTCATTGACCATGTTCTACCCAATCTAAAATGGGACATTACCATTGATGAAGGACTTGATCTGAATATGCAAGGTCGTTATTTAATGACCTGTAATCATCAAAGCTGGGTAGACACGACTGTAAATCAATATTTTGGTTTAACTCGTATGCCCCTTACCCGTTTCTTTACTAAGTGGGAACTTATCTTCATTCCTTTTGTTGGGCAAGCATTTAAAATCTTAGGCTTCCCAATGATGAAACGTCACACCAAAGAACAGATCGCGAAGAATCCTGAACTTAAAGACCGTGACATGATAGAAGCGCGTAAAGCCTGTGAGCAGCTTTTAAGTCAACCCTTCACATTATTAAATTATTTGGAAGGTACTCGTTTTACTCAAGAAAAACATGACCAGCAAAAATCCCCTTATAAGCATTTACTAAAACCCAAAGCAGGTGGCTTGGCGCTTGCATTAAATATCTTGGGTGACAAAATTGATGCTTTGGTTGATATGACTATTGTCTATCCTGATGGCGTACCAGGGTATAGCGATTTCTGGCTCGGGGACGTTTCAAAAATTGCGGTCAACTTACGTAAAATTGAAATTCCAGACTGGGTACTTGGCGGCAACTATGAAGATGATGCGGCTTATCGTGAACGTTTTCAGCAATGGGTTCATGACATTTGGACCGAAAAAGATCAACTTATTGAGCAAATGAAGTCTCAATATACCACTGCAAATATTTAAGAAAGCACCCGTTATTATGCAAAACAGTTCTGGGAAAAAAACGAAATACCATCATGTAGACCCAAACAGCCTTTCATTTAAGCTGTTTTTGGTCTACGACATCTTTATGGTGTTTATTATCATTTTTAACTTGTTCTGTCTTGCAACTAATTTCTTTTTAATGAGCAGTATTGGGGCATGGTTCTTCGAACATATTCACTTGCCCCAAGTACTCAGCTTTTATCGTACTTCACTACATCCTTGGGTGATTACGTCAGAAGCTTGGTTTATTGGTTTTTTAATTATTGAGCTGCTTGTACGCTGGGCTATTGCGATCATCAATAAGCACCATAAGCGTTGGTTCTTTTTTCCTTTTATTCACTGGTATGAAATTTTAGCTATTATTCCTCAGCTCCGTTTTTTACGTTTATTCCGCGCTGGGATTATTGCTTACCGTTTACATGAGTTGGGCTATCCAGTTGTTCCGGAAAGCTGGCGGAAAACTGGGCTATTTTATTATCGCGTCGTAATGGAAGAATTATCTGACCGCGTTGTAATTACCGTGATTGATGGTATTAGATATGAACTTGGAACAAGTTCTAGCCATAAACAGATTATTCACGACTTGGTTAATCATCATCGTGAGCAATTTACTGTCGCTCTAACCGCATTATTACAAGAGTCTTTAGCGACTGCTTTAAAAGAACAAAAACCTGCTATTACAAAAAGTGTGGGCAAAATTGTAGATCAAGCCATTATTGATACGCCTGAGCTAACTCAATTATTACGATTAATTCCTTTAGTCGGGGGCCGCATTGAACAGCAAATTCAAAGCATTGGTCAAAGATTAGGTGAAAATATTAGTGCAGGTTTAATTGAACCTTTAATTGAGGGATCTCAAGATACTCCAAATCCCACTTATCAATTAATTTCTCAAAGAATAAGTGAAATAAATATTAATAATCGTCAGCTTGAGCAATTGGTTGAATCTATCGTGTTTGAAACACTGGAGTCTGTACGCAAACAAGTTAAGGTCAAACAATGGCAACAAACCCTTGCGGAGTATGATCGAATCAAAGAATAAGCATTTATTTAATTTTTTATGAATCACGCTAGAGAATTGGCACGAATTGTTCTAGCATTTGCCCTATTTACAATAAACTTAACGATATTACAGCTCGTTTAACGCCTTGAAGGAAGACTTATGGCTGATATACGGATTACCGGCAGAATGGTTAACTTTAGCAGGATAACCTTCGATACCAATGATCATGATGTGATCCGCCAGCAATTATCAAATATTTTAAATGAAGGTTCCTATCAAGGAACTTTAGTGATTATTGACAGTACAGTTGAGCAAGAGTTAATTGCATTGATTCAACTTCTGGTGAGCTTGGGTTTACAACCAATGGCGGTAATCGACGGTATTTTAGGAGATGAGGCTCGCGCTATTCAATTCCCTGTTTTACCGGCAGATCAACCATTACAACGCATTAAAGCGACAGCTGAACAAGTGGCTATTGTGGAAAAACCTGCTACAGCTCCTGCCTCGTCTTCAGCAGAAACAAAAAAACCACTAAACAAGATAGCGGTCGCTCATATTACCTCTTATCATGATGAAATTTTGCGTACAGGCCAATCCCTTGTACAAGATAACGGCGATATTATTTTAAAGGCTGGCATGAATAGTGGTTCCGAGGTGATCGCTTCAGGAAATATACATATTTATGGCACAGTTCGTGGTAGAGTCATTGCTGGTGCGGGCGGGCACGCAGCTGCACGCATTTTTTGCCAATCTTTAGAGGCTGAGCTCGTTTCCATTGCCGGAACGTATTGTGTCGCAGATGATATCCCTAAACATGTGGTAAAAAAACCAGTACATATTTATTTAAATGAAAAGCAAGAGCTTGAATTTGAAGCTCTAGAACTTTAATTTATTAAGCAAATCACCAAAAAACAGCCCTTTTAAGGGTGTATGACCATAATAGGAGTGGATTCGGTGGCCAAAATTGTTGTCGTAACATCAGGCAAAGGTGGTGTAGGTAAAACTACAACGAGCGCATCTTTTGCAACAGGTTTAGCCCTTCGTGGTCATAAAACTGTTGTGATTGATTTTGATGTAGGCTTACGTAACCTTGATTTGATTATGGGTTGTGAGCGTCGTGTTGTATATGATTTCGTTAATGTTATTAATAATGAAGCACGTCTGCAACAAGCCCTTATTCGCGATAAAGATATCGAAAACCTTTATATTTTACCGGCTTCACAAACACGTGATAAAGATGCGTTGAGCGACGAAGGTGTTGCTCGAGTTATTGATGAGTTATCTCAAGAGTTTGATTACATCATTTGTGACTCACCTGCAGGGATCGAGCGTGGCGCGATTTTAGCCATGTATCATGCAGATGAAGCAATCATTGTAACAAACCCTGAAATCTCTTCAGTACGTGACTCTGACCGTATTATTGGTATGTTAGATAGCAAGACCAAGAAAGTTGAACACAACGAAGGGCGTATACGTAAACATTTATGTATTACACGTTTTAACCCGGAACGTGCTGACCGTCAGGAAATGCTGACAATTGATGATATTTCTAAAGATATTTTACGCGTACCGACATTAGGTGTTATTCCAGAATGTCCAAGTGTATTACAAGCATCAAACGAAGGTAAGCCAGTTATTCTGTATTCAGAAACTAAAGCTGGTCAGGGGTATGATGATTTGGTTGCACGCTTCCTTGGCGAAGACCGTCCTTATCGACACATCACAGCTCAACCTAAAGGCTGGTTAGCACGACTATTTGGAGCGTAGATATGGCAGGATTCTGGAGTAAATTATTTAGCAGCGAAGAAAAACCATCAAGTGCTCAAACTGCCAAAGATCGTTTGAAAGTTATTGTTGCTTCTGAACAAGGTTTAGGCCGCCGTTTAAGCCAAGACAAAATTGATCAGATGAAAAAAGAAATCATGCAAGTGGTTAGCCGTTATGTTAGCGGTGTAGGTGAACAGCATATCCAAATGCAAGTTCGCTCTGAAGCTAATATCGAAATGTTAGAAATGAATATCAATTTACCTGAAGAACGATAATTCTATTTCTGACTATTCAATAAATCAGAATCAAGGCAAAATAACGCAAGTTATTTTGCCTTTTTTAAAATGAGGAGATTGTCATGGCATTATCACAGCCAGCAACTTTCAATGAAGAATGGTCCGATGAGCGTGTTTTTGCCTACCTCAACCAACTTCCTCCAAGTGGTGTGAATGCAGATTTTCATGTGCTCTACCATGCATTCAAACATATGCGCCCAACAGACTATGAGCGTCTTTTAAAGCAATTTATTGCGGACGGACGCGATATTAATGCCAAAGATCCTGAAGGCCAACGCATCCATGATGTAATTGCTAAGTTTCCGCGTCAATCAGCACCATTTTTAGAAGTTCTAGCAAAGTTTGCTTAAAATAAAAAGCCTCTAAAAGAGGCTTTTTTCTTATCTAGACTTATCGATTACCAATCAGGAAAATACCAAACACGGTAAAAATACCACCCGAAATACCATCAATCCATTTTGAAAAATTACGATAAGCTGCTCTAAAACTTGGTAGTGAAAAAATAAAAGTCACAAAGCAGAACCATAAAATTGTCTCGACTGTGACAATAATAAAGAGTAGCCAGTGAACCTGATCAAGTTGAGGATTAGCTAAAAATAAAGAGAAAACACTACCAAAATAAATAACAGCTTTTGGATTTGATAGATTGGTTATCAAACCTTTAATAAAAAATAAGTAAGGTGCTTTTGGGAGCTCAACAGCAACATTGCCCTCTTGCTCATTTTTTGAAAAAGCTGAACGTAGCATCTGATAGCCCAACCAACATAGATATAAGCCACCAGCAATGAGCAACCCTTGCTTTAACCAAGCCATTTTTTCAAAGATAAGATTTAGCCCCATCAGTGCCAAGCACGCCCAAAACATAACACCCGCCGTTATACCAGCAACGACCAGCATAGCGTCTTTACGAGACCGGCTAATGGCAGTTTGAGATACAAGGAAAAAATCAGGCCCGGGAGTAATAAGTGCGCAAAAGTGAATAAAGGCTAAAGTAATCAGAGCTAATAGCATGTCTTTCTCCTGATTTAATTCATTGTTATTTATTTAGGGAAAATACATTAGCATTTTTTTACTAGACGATAAAATCTTTAAGTCATTTATAAATAGGTTCACTTTATTTAAGTTATAAAAAAGCCTCCGAAGAGGCTTAAATTATACGTATTAAACTAGAATATCCCGCTTACCATTAGGGCCCATTGAGCTCACAATGCCGTTCTCTTCCATTTGATCAATAATACGAGCAGCACGGTTATAACCAAGGCTAAATTTGCGCTGTAGCGAAGATGTAGACGCTTTTCGAGTTTCTAATACGAATGACACACATTGATCATAAAGTGCATCTCGGTCAGAACCACCCTCACCCTCTTCAAAGCCACGTGATGCAGGCTCTTCATCAAATGGAGTCAAGATTTCATCAATATAATCAGGCTCGCCACGCTCACGCCAAGCATCACAAATACGGTTTACTTCATCATCACTAATGAAAGCACCATGCACACGTTCCGGCTCAATTTTACCAGGACCTAAGAACAGCATATCACCATGACCTAACAAGTCTTCTGCACCACCAGCATCCAAAATAGTACGTGAGTCAATTTTACTGTTTACACGTAGTGCTACACGCGTTGGAATATTGGCTTTAATCAAACCGGTAATAACATCAACAGAGGGACGTTGAGTTGCAAGCAATAAGTGAATACCAGCAGCACGAGATTTTTGCGCCAAACGGGTAATCATTTCTTCTGCTTTTTTACCCACTTGCATAATCATGTCGGCGAACTCATCCGCAACAATGACAATAGATGGTAATGGCGTTAAACGAGGTGCACGTTCTTGTGTCGCAGAATCACTTGGTTTCCAAGTCGGATCAATTAAGTCTTCACCATTCGCAATCGCTTCTTCAACTTTACGGTTGTAGTCACTTAATTTACGAATTTTTAAGAACGACATAAGCTTATAACGACGTTCCATTTCATTCACACACCAGTTCAAAGCACTTACCGCATCTTTCATGTCAGTAACGACTGGAGTTAATAAATGTGGAATATCATTATAGTTTGCAAGTTCGAGCTGTTTTGGATCGATTAAAATTAAACGTAATTGGTCAGGCGTATATTTAAGTAACATCGATAAAATCATCGAGTTGACCGCAACCGATTTACCAGAACCTGTCGTACCAGCAACCAACATATGTGGTGCTTTCGCTAAATCAGTGAGTACAGGATTACCTGAAATATCTTTACCCATCGCCATACTAATTAATGCACTTGGGTCGCGATATGTTGGTGTTTCCAATAACTCAATCAAACGCACCATTTCACGGGCACTGTTTGGCACTTCAATACCAATGTATGGTTTACCAGGAATAACTTCGACCACACGTACGGATGCCATCGACATTGAACGTGCCAAGTCACGTGAGATATTCGTTACCTTAGAAGCTTTAACACCCGGCGCCAAATCTAACTCAAAGCGAGTTACAACTGGTCCTGGTTGAGCCTCTACCACCTGTGCTTTAACGTTAAATTCTTGCAATTTAATTTCAAGCAATTCAGACAAACGTGAAAGTTGCTCTTCAGTAAAGTTGACTTTCTTATTTGGATCAACCTTATCAAGTAGGTCAAGGCCCGGTAAAGTTGGTAAATCCAAACGCTTCTTAGCAACTTGCATTGCACGAGACATTGGGCGGCCTGATGCATCTGTTAACGGTGCATCAAAATCGAAATCGTCTTCATCAAAATCAGCATTTTCCTGCGGTTTTCCAGCAGTCTCCTGCCAAGCTTCGATAAACTCTTCTTTTGAAAGTTTGTCGGCCTGAATAGTCGTTTGGATAGGAGCTTTTACAAATGCTGAAGATTGCGCATAACTACTTGCTCTTACAGGTTCAGCTGGAGCAATGTCTTCATCTATTAATAAATCATCAAAATCTTCAAAGACTTGTTCGTTTGCTAAATTTTTAGGTGATTGATTTAAATTTGAAATATTTGAAGATGTTTCATTCGCAATATTAACAGATTGCGAAGTTGGTTCGGCTTCTACATGGTGATCTTGAACAAATGGTGTATGCACATCTGTTGCAGTTTTACTGTTTGGAACCGCGGCAAGCAACTCATCAAAAATCTCATCATCATTCCAATCAAGACCATGTAAGTCTTGTTTAGATGATGGTTGATTTTGATTTACTTGAGAAATTGTTTGCTGAAATTGCTCATGAGTAGGAACTTGTTCTATCTCTGTCGAATCATCAGCAGCTCTTAAAAGCGCATCAATTTCTTGCTTATGACTCGCATCATCACGCTGTAAAGCACGCCATACTTCGCCAGTCGCAACTAAACGTTGGCTATCTCGTTCAAGTTTATGGGCCTGTTCAAGCGTATGCTCAAAGTTCTGAGTATTTGCAACTGGTGTATCTGCAACAGGTTCAGGTCGGCTCTGCTCTTTCGCTAGCACATCTGCAAATAAGCGCTCAGCAACCGCATCATGTCGCGTTGTGGTAGATTGCGGTTGAGTTGATTCAGATTGAACTGATGCTTCTTTCTCATCTGAAGCATTCGCATTCGTTTCTACATTGTCAGCAACTTTAACCGCGGCTGCTTTGTTGGCAGGTTGAGTTGTTAAGTCATAATCCGATTCATTCGGAGATACGTTCTTATAAAATAAATCTTGTAAATAACTTGGTGTAGCTTTGAGCGTAACCCATGTTTTACTCCATTGCACCCCAAATGCAAGAGTAAACAACACGACCCCGAAAACCAGTAAAAATAAGGTTGCACCGTAAATTGTTAACAACTGAGATAGGCTTTGACCTAACTCATAACCAATAATTCCCCCAGCTGCATTATCTAAAGTATCTGCCGGCACATTCCAGTGTAAATAAAGTAAGCTAGATACAACTAAAATTAAGAAGAATTGTGCAGCATAACGAAATGGGCGGTTTAGGAAACTACGTGGCCACCAAACCTGAATTGCTTCAATGAAAAGGAAAATTGGAATAAGCAAACTTGCCCATCCTAAAAAACCAAACAGCAAATCTGCAATCCATGCGCCAGCAATACCACTTGCATTGGATACTTGCTGAGTATCACTGGAAATATGCATCCAGCCCGGGTCAAATGGTGTATATGTTACTGTTGCCAGAAACATATAAATACCAAAAGAAACCAAGAATAATGTCATCAATAAGCGCTGTGCATAAACACTTGACACCGCAGTCATATACTGTCCTGTAACCCATTTAATTATTGGTTTAGAGATGTGAAGAACTATATTTTAGATCTTCAACGAATGAACTTTATATTATGCACCTGTTCTTACAAAAAAGGTGCATGATTCTTTACAGTTGTTGTTAACATAAGGCACTTCTATATTGTTATATAACTTAATTCGATTGACCTGATCAATATTATCCACATTGATTTAACGCTATTGATCGGCAAATTCACGTATAATTTTCAAAATTCTCGAAATAAATAAGGATACCCTCAATGAGTGCTCGTCATTCTCGGTTAATTATTCTCGGTTCTGGCCCTGCGGGCTATAGTGCAGCAGTATATGCAGCGCGTGCAAACCTTAAACCTACTTTAATTGCAGGTTTACAACTAGGTGGGCAACTTACAACAACAACCGAAGTTGACAACTGGCCGGGCGATCCTGAAGGTTTAACAGGTCCTGCATTAATGGATCGTATGCAAGCACATGCTGAACGCTTTGGTACAGAACTCGTCTATGACCATATTAACGAAGTGGACTTAAATGTACGTCCTTTTGTTCTTAAAGGTGATATGGAAGAGTACACATGTGACGCTTTGATTATTGCAACTGGTGCTACAGCTCAATATCTTGGTTTAGAGTCTGAACAAAACTTTATGGGCCAAGGTGTAAGCGCATGTGCAACATGTGACGGTTTCTTCTACAAAAACCAAAAAGTAATGGTTGTAGGTGGTGGTAACACTGCTGTTGAAGAAGCACTTTATTTATCAAATATTGCTTCACATGTAACGTTAGTACACCGCCGTGATACTTTACGTTCTGAAAAGATTTTGCAAGATCATTTATTTGCCAAAGAAAAAGAAGGCAAAATCAGCATTATCTGGAACCACGAAGTTGAAGAAGTATTGGGTGACAATACTGGCGTAACCAGTGTTCGCCTTAAATCAACTCAAGATGATTCTAAGCAAGACGTAGAGGTTCATGGTCTATTCGTAGCAATTGGTCACAAGCCAAACACTGGAATGTTTGAAGGCCAGTTAAACCTACGTGATGGCTACATCCAAGTGCAAAGCGGTACCTCTGGTAATGCAACAGCGACTTCTGTAGCTGGTGTTTTTGCTGCTGGTGATGTCGCTGACAGCATTTATCGCCAAGCGATTACTTCTGCTGGGTCTGGCTGTATGGCGGCTCTAGATGCTGAAAAATATCTAGATAATCTTTAATTAATAGATTTCTAGAGTTTAAAAACAGCCGTTCTTATAACGGCTGTTTTTTTAGAATAATGACTAGCTGACATATATTAATTTTTATAGCATAACCTTAAAGCTCATCTTATTTTGTTTCTATGAATACACTTCCACTTTCTCAATTCATTTTTCCTGACCCGATTGAAGCTGACCCAGATGGGCATGGTTTAATTTGTATCGGAGCGGACCTCTCCCCTTCTACACTATTTGAAGCTTACACCCATGGTCTTTTTCCTTGGTTTAATGAAGATGAGCCTATTTGTTGGTGGAGTCCAGAACCCCGTTGCGTGATCTACCCTCAAAACTACAAGCCCAGCAAGTCATTACTGAGAAATATGAAAAAACATGACTATGCAATTACGGTTAATCATGCCTTTGAACAAGTTATTCGCTCTTGCTCTTTGCCAAGAAGTTATGCAGACGAAACATGGATTAGTGAAGATATTATTCAAGGCTACTGTGAGATGTTTAACGCGGGCTACGGTTACAGTATTGAAGTATGGCAACAAGAGAAGCTTGTAGGAGGTTTATATGGTGTTACGATTGGCAAAGGGTGTTTTGGTGAGTCAATGTTTAGCAACGAAACCGATGTTTCAAAAATGGCTTTTTATACATTAATGCTCATAGGACAAGAAAATCAGCTACCATGGATAGACTGCCAACTCGTAAACAGTCACTTAATTAGTCTGGGAGCCAGTACACTTTCTCGTCAAGACTACTTAAAATCGTTACAAGATGTAATTATTCACCCCTCTATCAATTGGAAAAAGTATCAAGAACGTGTATTTTCAAGTAAAACAATAGCATTAGATGCAAAATTAATGGAATGATAACAGGAGGGACCAATCATGAAATCATATCACCCGAAGTCCCTTTTAAATGATCTGCAGTATTATATTACTCCACCTCATGATTGTAGCTATCTAGAAAATAAATCAGCACGCATGGTGTTTTTAGATCCCATCCATCGAATTGATGTGGTCACTCTTTCAGAACTTTCTCGTTTAGGCTTTCGCCGTAGTGGTGACTTTGTTTATCGCCCTGAATGTCATTTATGTAGACAATGTCTGTCTTGTCGTGTTCCAGTTGCCGATTTTCAAATGAACAGCATGCAAAAAAAAGCATGGAAACGAAATCAAGATCTCACCATGACTGTTCTACCTACGCGACAAGCAGCTCAAATTCATTATGATTTATACGAACGCTATATTAATGAACGCCATGCAGATGGTGATATGTTTCCACCAAGTCTAGATCAGTTTGAAAAGTTTTTAGTACATAGCTGCACAGATAGTTTTTTTCTTGAGCTTTGGAAAGACAATCGGCTCATTAGCGTTTCTACTTGTGATTTAATGGATGATGGGCTATCGGCTGTCTATACATTCTTTGATCCCGATGAGCATCGCAGATCACTTGGTGTTTACTCTATTCTTAACCAAATTGAATATGTGAAATCGCTCGGTTTAGAATATCTCTACTTAGGCTATTGGGTGCCTCATTCAGCCAAAATGAACTATAAATCGCAATATACCCCTTTAGAACTTCTGCTCGATGGGCAATGGCGCCGTTTAAACAGGTCATTATCACCAGAGGAAATTCAACAGCTAGGTACGTCTCTTATGACTACGTTACCTTCTGAATGGAATAATTTAATCATTAAATAAAGATGCGAAATCATCTGTACAGGTTTTTACCATAATAACCGCATGTTCCCGCCCACCATCTTGCGTAGGATAATAATTGCGACGCAGGTCAATTTGGTGAAAGCCTGTTTTTTCATATAAACCAATAGCAGCTTTATTACTTTCACGGACTTCTAAAAAGATTTGTACTGGCTGATTTTCTAATTTTTCAATTGATGCACTTAATAACTTATATCCTAAACCCTGCCCTTGCATTTTAGGATCAACGGCCATGAGTAACAAATTAGCTTCATCTAAAACAGGCTGTAAAATACAAAACCCAACCACTCTGTTTTGTGACTCAATCACTGTGCATTGATAAGAATTCAAAGATTCAATAAATTGCTGTCTTGACCACGGATGTGTTTGTACTGATTTTTCAATTTTAACGACAATATCCACATCAGTGTTTTGCATAATACGAATCATGAGTTTCAACGCAATGAAGATTCTAAAGTAGTGCGTATTATAAAAACTTCCCACGAAAAAACGAGCAAAAAAAAGGACAATTGAATTGTCCCTTTTTTCAGTATTTATTAAAGACCTAATTTTTCACGCCAAGTTGCCAACAATGCTGTGGTATCCGAATCATTTGGATGAAATTTTGGTCTTAAAAAATCAAGTAACTCTGGAATTTGACGAGTCATAAAACCTTTACGACCATACATGAACTTAAGCATGTACTTCGTATCTTTCCAAGTTAATTTATCATCAGTTTTAAGTAACTTAGCAGTAAAATAAGACTGCGTTGCGAAGATTAATGCTATTGCAATAATTAAGGCTGTTGAACGCATAAAATAAGCTTTCGGACCTTGTCCATACATACTGGTATACACATCAAATGCGACAGCTTTATGTTCATTTTCTTCAACTGCATGCCACATCCACAAATGATACATAGTGTCGTCTTGGAACATGGCCTGAATTTCAGGGTTTTGTAAAAGTTCAGCTGCAATGGTCGATGTAAAATGTTCTAGTGCACATGTTCCAGTCAAATCAATCATTTCTTTGGTATAGCCAAAAGGTTTCATTAATTTGGTTACAACAGCTGTACCCATCTTAATGACTTTTCCTGTTTGCTTTTCCATATGACGCACATCATAACCATAAGCCTGTGCTGAAGCATTAAATGCTAAATGCTCTTTGGAGTGCATCGCTTCTTGACCAATAAAAGCACTAATTTCTTTTTGAAGATCTGGATCAGCAAGCTTTGGATCATTTCGAACAGCACGCGTACTATTTACAAAGAACTGCTCACCTTCTGGAAAAAGGGCAGATAATGCTGTCATAAAATGTGTTAATGCTGCATCATAATTTGCCCAATAACGTGGGACCTGAGCAAATTCAAAATCCATACGACGCACAGGGAAACTAGCGCCAGCACGATTGGAAATATTTACCTTAGCATTCATCTCAGACTCCTTTTAAGTGAATAGCTAATTCACATATAACTTTATTTATTTTCTTAATATTTATAATCATACGTCTTTCGATGTACCAATTAAGTGCAGATGAGGACAGAGAAATATCACATGAGGTCATTCATAGACACATAAAGGTGCAATATCTGCTCCAAGATCTCTTTAAAATAATTATATAAAAATAAAAAAGGGCCACTATCGGCCCTTTATAAATCATGAATTAAATCTATAAACCTAATTTTGCTTTCCATGTTTTCAATAGACCAACGGTATCTAGATCATTTGGATGAAAGCCAGGTTTAAAGTAAGCTAACATTTCTTTAGCCATACCACTAATAATACCTTTAGATGGGCTATATCCGTATTTATAAATTACTGATAGTTCATCTAAATTCAACTTGTTGTCTTGCTTTAATAAACGAAGCACAAAGGATGACTGGATTAAAAAGATTAAAGTCATAGCAAATACCAAAGAACTGGTTCGTAACGCATAAGCTTTTATGCCTTTACCAAACACACCTTCGTACACATCATAAGCTACGGCTTTATGCTCATTTTCTTCAATCGCATGCCAATACCACATGGTTGACATTGTCTCATCTGTCATAAGCTCTTGAATGTGCTTATTGACCAATAATTGCGAAGCAATAGTAGCGGTAAAATGCTCAAGAGCCGTTGTAGCAGTCAAATCAACCATTTCTTTTGTCATACCGAAAGGTTTGACAATTTTTACAAAAGTTTTAATTGCTGTTTGAATTGCCGTATCGGTAAATTTCTCTAACGTTTCTACATCATGACCAAACTTTTGAGCAGAAGCGTTGAAGTTTACATGCTCTTGAGTATGCATTGCTTCTTGCCCTATGAAAGCACTAATCTCTTTTTGGAGCGCTTCATCATCTTTAATAGCTGGGTGATAACGTACTGCTCGTACACTATCTATAAAGAATTTCTCACCAGCTGGAAACAATGCTGACAATGCAGTCATAAAATGTGTGAGTCCAGCAGAACCATTCATCCAATATTCTGGTACATCATTAAAGTCAAAATTCATACGACGTACTGGAAAGCTTGCGCCTGCACGATTCATAATATTCACTTTAGCATTCATACCCAAAGCTCCTTAGTAAGTAACCCTTGTTACTCAAACTTTATTGTTCGTTTTCTTGATTCTTATCATACAAAGTTAATAAAAAGGATTAAGGGGAAATAATGACATTGAAATATCAGTTAGGGCCAGCCTTTATAGTGATTGTTAGACAATTAAATATAAAAAAAGCGCTCTAAAAAGAGCGCTTTTTTTCACTGAAAGTGATTATGCAGTTACTTTCGCAACAACACCAGCACCTACAGTACGACCACCTTCACGGATCGCAAAACGTAGACCTGGGTCCATTGCGATTGGGTGGATTAATTCTACTGACATTTCAACGTTGTCGCCTGGCATAACCATTTCAACGCCGTCTTGTAATTGGATTGCACCAGTTACGTCAGTTGTACGGAAGTAGAACTGTGGACGGTAACCATTTAAGAATGGAGTGTGACGACCACCTTCTTCTTTAGAAAGTACGTATACTTCTGCGTCGAATTTAGTGTGCGGCTTGATTGTACCTGGTTTAGCAAGTACTTGACCACGTTGTACGTCTTCACGCTTAGTACCACGAAGTAAGATACCACAGTTCTCACCTGCACGGCCTTCGTCAAGAAGTTTACGGAACATTTCTACGCCAGTTACAGTTGTTTTAACTGTATCTTTAATACCAACGATCTCTACTTCTTCACCAACTTTAACGATACCAGCTTCTACACGGCCTGTTACTACAGTACCACGACCAGAAATTGAGAATACGTCTTCGATTGGCATTAAGAACGCTTTGTCGATAGCACGTTCTGGTTCTGGGATGTAAGAGTCAAGCGCTTCAACAAGAGCAAGAACTGAAGACTCACCATATTGACCAGCATCGCCTTCCAACGCTTTAAGCGCAGAACCACGGATAACTGGAGTGTCATCACCAGGGAAGTCATAAGTAGAAAGAAGTTCACGAACTTCCATTTCTACTAATTCAAGTAATTCTTCATCATCAACAAGGTCACACTTGTTCAAGAATACGATGATGTAAGGTACACCAACCTGACGAGAAAGAAGGATGTGTTCACGAGTTTGTGGCATTGGACCGTCAGTCGCAGCACACACAAGGATCGCGCCGTCCATCTGAGCAGCACCAGTAATCATGTTTTTAACGTAATCGGCGTGGCCCGGGCAGTCAACGTGCGCGTAGTGACGAATTGGAGAATCGTATTCTACGTGTGAAGTATTAATTGTAATACCACGTGCTTTTTCTTCAGGTGCTGAGTCGATTTGTGAGTAATCTTTCGCTTCACCGCCGTAAGTTTTTGCACAGATAGTTGCAATCGCAGCAGTTAAAGTTGTTTTACCATGGTCAACGTGACCGATTGTGCCCACGTTTACGTGTGGCTTATTACGTTCAAACTT